>DATFDN010000323.1:0-23223 GCA_035252035.1 Acetobacteraceae bacterium
TCGCGTCCCTCAGCGCCTGCGCGAAATCGTGCCGCCCCTCTAGCAGGGCGACGAGGGCGGCCGGGCCGTCGCCCAGATGCGCCGCCTCATAGGTGAGGTCGGCGCGCGGCGCGATCACGCCGATCCGCGCGCCCGAACTCAGCCACCGCTTGCGGATGCGCGCGTTGAGGACTGGCGCCTCGCGCCTTGGATTGGTGCCGATCAGCAGGATCGCGTCGGCCTCGTCGATCCCGGTGATGCCGCTGTTGAACAGGTAGAAGTCGCGCCGGGTGGCGTCGAGATGCCCGCCGTCCTGACGGCAGTCCAGGTTCCCCGACCCGAGCGACGTCATCAGATCCGTGAGCGCCATCATGCTCTCGGCGTCGCACAGGTCGCCCGCGACGGCGCCGATCCGCTCGCCCGGCACGCTCGATAGCTTGTCGGCGAGAGCAGTGAAGGCGTCGTGCCACGTGGCGGCCACGAGCCGCCCGTCGCGCCGCACCCAAGGCCGGTCCAGCCGGCGCCGCTTCAGCCCGTCGAGGGCAAAGCGCGACTTGTCGCCCAGCCACTCCTCGTTCACGTCCTCGTTTAGCCGGGGCAGGATGCGGATCACCTCCGGCCCACGTGAATCGACGCGGATGTTGCAGCCCTGGGCGTCGAGCACGTCGATGCTGTCGGTCTTGATCAGCTCCCAGTTGCGGTAGGTGAAGGCGAGCGGCTTGGCGGTCAGCGCCCCGACCGGGCAGAGGTCGATGATGTTGCCCGACAGCTCCGAGGTCAGTGCCTTCTGCACATAGGTCGTGACCTCCATGCCCTCGCCGCGCGACGTGGCGCCCAGCTCGGGCACGCCGGCGACCTCGGTGATGAAGCGGATGCAGCGCGTGCAATGGATGCAGCGCGTCATCACCGTCTTCACCAGCGGGCCGAGATCCTTGTCCTTCACCGCCCGCTTGTTCTCGGCGTAGCGCGAGTGGTCCATGCCGTAGGCCAGCGCCTGGTCCTGCAAGTCGCACTCGCCGCCCTGGTCGCAGATCGGGCAGTCGAGCGGGTGGTTGATGAGCAGGAACTCCATCACGCCGCGGCGCGCGGCGCGCACCATCGGCGTGTCGGTATGCACCACCATCCCGTCGGCCACCGGCCAGGCGCAGGAGGCGATCGGCTTGGGCGGGGCCTTCTCCACCTGCACCAGGCACATGCGGCAATTGCCGGCGATGGAGAGGCGGTCGTGGTAGCAGAAGCGCGGCACCTCGATCCCCGCCGCCTCGCAGGCTTGCAGGACGGTGGAGCCGTTGGGGACTTCGACCTCGATGCCGTCGATGGTGACTTTGGGCATTATACCTCTACTCCGCCGCCATCGGCATCCGGGGCACGCCGGTCCGCGCCTTGACCGACGCGATCCGCTCCTCGATCACCGGGCGGAAATGCCGGATCAGGCCCTGGATCGGCCAGGCCGCGGCGTCACCCAGCGCGCAAATCGTGTGCCCCTCCACCTGACGCGTGACCTGATCGAGGATGTCGATCTCCTCGACCTCGGCGCGGCCCGCGACCATGCGGTTCATCACCCGCATCATCCAGCCCGTGCCCTCGCGGCAGGGCGTGCATTGGCCGCAGCTCTCGTGCTTGTAGAATTGCGAGAGGCGAGCGATCGCCTTGATGACGTCGGTGGACTTGTCCATCACGATCACCGCCGCCGTGCCCAGGCCGCTCTGCACCGCGCGCAGGCTGTCGAAGTCCATCAGCACGTCGTCGCAGACCGACTTCGGGATCAATGGCACCGAGGAGCCGCCGGGGATCACCGCCAGGAGATTGTCCCAGCCGCCGCGCACGCCGCCCGCGTAGCGGTCGATCAGCTCGCGCAGGGGAATACCCAGCGCCTCCTCGACATTGCACGGCTTGTTCACGTGGCCGGAGATGCAGAAAATCTTGGGGCCGGTGTTGTTCTTCCGCCCGATGCCGGCGAACCAGGCCGCGCCGCGCCGCATGATGGTGGGCGTGACGGCGATGCTCTCTACGTTGTTGACCGTGGTGGGGCACCCGTACAGCCCGACGGCGGCGGGGAATGGCGGCTTCATCCGCGGCATCCCCTTCTTCCCCTCAAGGCTCTCCAGCAGCGCGGTCTCCTCGCCGCAGATATAGGCCCCGGCGCCGCGATGCACGCGGATGTCGCAATCGAAGCCGGAGCCGCAGGCGTCCTTGCCGATCAATCCGGCCTCGTACGCCTCGGCGAGCGCCGCCTCCAAGACGCGGCTCTCGTTGTAGAACTCGCCCCTTATGTAGATGTAGCAGTGATGCGCGCCCATCGCGAAGCAGGCGACCAGGCAGCCCTCGATCAGCTTGTGCGGATCGTGGCGCATGATGTCGCGGTCCTTGCAGGTGCCCGGCTCGGACTCGTCGGCGTTCACGGTGAGGTAGGCGGGGCGACCATCCGACTGTTTCGGCATGAACGACCACTTCACCCCGGTCGGGAAGCCGGCGCCCCCGCGCCCGCGCAGGCCGGACGCCTTGATCTCCTCGATGATCGCGTCGCGCCCGCGCGCGAGGATCTCCTTGGTGCCGTCCCAGTCGCCGCGCGCGCGCGCCGCCTTCAGGCGCCAGTCATGCACGCCGTAGAGGTTGGTGAAGATGCGGTCCCTGTCGTCGAGCATCGCCTACGCCTCCGGGGCGAAGTGCAGCGTGGTGAGCGTCGTCGGTCCGCCCTCCGGCGCCGAAGTCTGGCGGCCCGCCATCGAGCCGGGCGGGGGCGGCGCGTTGCGCCGCAGCGCCTCGATCAGCTTGGTGGTGCGCTCGGCGTCCAGATCCTCGTAGAAATCGTCGTTCACCTGCATCATCGGCGCGTTCACGCAAGCGCCCAGGCACTCCACCTCGCTCATGGTGAACTTGCCGTCGGCGCTGGTCTCGCCCCAGCCCTTGATCCCGGTCGCCGCGCGGCAGGCGCGCACCACGTCGTCGGAGCCGCGCAGCCAGCAAGGGGTAGTGGTGCAAATCTGAAGGTGCCAGGTGCCGATAGGGGCGAGATTGAACATCGTGTAGAAGGTCGCGACCTCGTAGACACGGATCGGCGGCATCCCCAGGCGGCGGGCCACCACGTCCATCGCCACGCGCGGCACCCAGGCGCTGCCGGTCTGGCGCCTCATCTGACGCTGCACGATATAGAGCAGCGGAATGACCGCGCTCGCCTGCCGGCCAGGGGGGTACTTCGCGATCTGCGCGGCGGCCTCCGCCTCGCTCTCCGCGTCGAAGGCGAAGGCGCTGGGCTGGTAGGCCTCGCTGCCCGGCGTGCCGTTTCCGATGTCCTCTGCCATGACCCTACCTGTCGATCTCGCCGAAGACGACATCCAGCGAGCCGATGATGGCCACCGCGTCAGCCAGCATGTGGCGCTTGGCGAGATGGTCCATCGCTTGCAAGAACGCGAACCCGGTCGGGCGGATCTTGCAGCGATACGGCCGGTTGGTTCCGTCCGCCACCAGATAGACGCCGAACTCGCCTTTCGGGCTCTCTGTCGCCGTGTAGGTCGCGCCCGCAGGGACGTGGAATCCCTCGGTGAACAGCTTGAAGTGATGGATCAGCGCCTCCATGGAGCGCTTCATCTCGGCGCGGCGCGGCGGGGTGAACTTGTTGTCCTGCACGCGCACCGGGCCGGGCGTCATCTTCGCCAGGCACTGCTTGACGATGCGGACGCTCTCGCGCATCTCCCACAGCCGCACCAAGTAGCGGTCATAGCAATCGCCGTTGCGGCCCACGGGGATCTCGAATTCGACCTCGGCGTATTTGTCGTAGGGCTGCGCGCGCCGCAGATCCCACGGCACGCCAGAGGCGCGCAGGCACGGCCCGCTCCAGCCCCAGGCGAGCGCGTCGTCGGCGCTCATGATGCCGATATCGACGGTGCGCTGCTTCCAGATCCGGTTGGCGGTCAGCAACTCCTCCAGCTCATCGACGAATTTCGGGAAGGTCTCGGCCCATTCGGCGATGCGGTCGGTCAGGCCGGCGGGCAGGTCGCGGTTGACGCCGCCGGGGCGGTAGTAGTTGGAGTGCAGCCGCGCACCGGAGGCGGCCTCGTAGAACTCCATGAGCTTCTCGCGCTCCTCGAAGCCCCAGAGGCTCGGCGTGATGGCGCCGACGTCGAGCGCATAGGTGGTGACGTTGAGCAGGTGGTTGAGAACCCGCGTGATCTCGGCGAACAAGGTGCGAATCCACTGCGCGCGCTCGGGCGCGGTGATGCCCAGCAGCTTCTCGACCGCGAGAACGTAGGTCTGCTCCTCGCACATCGGCGAGACGTAGTCGAGCCGGTCGAAATACGGCACGTTCTGGATGTACGTTCGGTACTCCATCAGCTTTTCGGTGCCGCGATGCAGCAGGCCGATATGCGGATCGGCCCGCTCCACCACCTCGCCGTCCATCTCCAGGATCAGGCGCAGGACGCCGTGCGCGGCCGGGTGCTGGGGGCCGAAATTGATGGCGTGGCTGTCAACCTCGACGACCCGCTGCTTCTTGGCTTCGGTCTCGGGCAGGATACTGTCGCTCATGCGGGATCAGGCCTTCCCCTCGGGGGCCGGGCGCGGCGGCGTGCGGGTGATCTGCGCGCGGTGCTGATGCACCTTCTCGTCGCCCGGCAAGGTGGTCACGCCCTCCCAGGGCGAGATGAAGTCGAAGTGGCGCCAGTCCTGGGTCAGCTTCACCGGCTCGTAGACGACCTGCTTGCGCTCTTCGTCGTAGCGCAGCTCCACGTAGCCGGTGAGCGGGAAGTCCTTGCGCAGCGGAAATCCCTCGAAGCCGTAATCGGTCAAGATCCGGCGCAGATCGGGCTGGCCCGCGAAGACGATGCCGTACATGTCCCACGCCTCCCGCTCCCACCAGGTCGCCGCGGGCCAGAGAGAGCAAACCGACGGAACCGGCGTTTGCTCGGCGGCGCTCACGATAACGCGCAACCTCTGGTTGCGAGAAACTGAAAGAAGATTGTAAACGACATCGAACCGTTCGGCGCGATCCGGCCAGTCCACCCCGCATATGTCCATCACCTGCTCGAAGGCGAAACGCGGGTCGTTGCGCAGGGCGGTCATCAGGGCGAGCAAGGAGTCGCGCTCGGCTTCGATCACCGCCTCGCCAAGCTCAACCCGGTGCGCGGTCACGCCCGGCAATCCGGCCGCCGCCGCGGCGAGGCGCTCCGCCGCCGAGGGCGCGGGCGCGGCTTCCTGCGCCGTCTCATCCACGGAGGATGGTCCCGGTCCGCCGGATGCGCTTTTGCAATTGCATGATCCCGTAGACCAGCGCCTCGGCCGTCGGCGGACAGCCAGGGACATAGACATCCACCGGAACGATGCGGTCGCAGCCGCGCACCACCGAATAGGAGAAGTGATAGTAGCCGCCGCCGTTGGCGCAGCTTCCCATGCTGATGACCCAGCGCGGCTCCGGCATCTGGTCGTAGACCTTGCGCAGCGCCGGGGCCATCTTGTTGCACAAGGTGCCGGCCACGATCATCACGTCGCTCTGCCGGGGCGAGGCGCGCGGGATGGTGCCGAACCGGTCAAGGTCATAGCGCGGCATATAGGCGTGGATCATCTCGACCGCGCAGCAAGCGAGGCCGAAGGTCATCGGCCAAAGGCTGCCCGTGCGCGCCCAGTTCACCACCCGATCGAGGTTGGCGACGATGAAGCCCTTATTCTCGATCTCGCCGGTGATGCCCTTGACGACCGCTTCCTGCTCCGGCCCCGGCGGCAGCGCGACGCGATTCCAGGCGATGGTGCTGCTGCTCATGTCACTCCCACTCCAGCGCGCCCTTGCACCACTCATAGATGAAGCCGACGGTCAGGACTCCAAGGAAGGCCAGCATCGAAAGAAAGCCGAACAGGCGGATGCTCCCATAGGCGACCGCCCAGGGGAACAGGAAGGCCACCTCCAGATCGAAGATGATGAAGAGGATGGCCACCAGGTAATAGCGGACATCGAAGCGCCTCCGGGCGTCGTCGAACGCCTCGAAGCCGCACTCGTAGGCCGACAGCTTCTCGGGATACGGCTTTTGCCGGGCGGCGAGCAGCGAGCCGGCCACCATGGCGACCGCGATCACCCCGGCGATCAGCATGAACACCAGGATCGGAAGATAGTCCGGCAATACGTACGGCATGTACTGTCCCACTCGTCAACGCCGTCCGCGCGATCGCGGCGGATCTTAGCGGCACTCCGCTCCCCCCATGGCCCGCCTGTCCCGCCCCCACCCAGGCAGGCACGGTTCCGGGATGGTGAGGTGGGAGGCTGGCGCGAGTGACGGGGCTCGAACCCGCGACCTCCGGCGTGACAGGCCGGCGCTCTAACCGACTGAGCTACACCCGCTTCGGCAGGGCGCGATCTATGCTTTTGTGGGGATAGCGTCAAGCGAGACGGTTGGACGGCGGCAACGCCCCTCGAAGTTACACCTCTCCCGCAGGCGGGAGAGGTGTACGTCGGCTGGGCATGGGACCGGAAGATGGTGGGCGGTGACGGGTTCGAACCGCCGGCCCTCTCGGTGTAAACGAGATGCTCTACCGCTGAGCTAACCGCCCGCTCGGACCCCTACTGGATCGCGTCCTTCAGCGCCTTCCCGGCCTTGAACCGGACCGTGGTGGAGGCGGCGATCTTCATCGTCTCCCCGGTGCGCGGGTTCCGGCCCGTGCCCTCCTTGCGCATGGCGGTGGCGAAGGTGCCGAAGCCGACAAGCCGCACCTCCTCGTTGCGCTTCAACGCACCCCCGATCGCCTCGAAGACGGCGTCGATCACCTCGGTGGCCTTGGCGCGCGAGATGGACGCCTGTTCGGCGACGGACGAGATCAACTCCATCTTGTTCAAGGACGCACCCCTTAGTGGTCGATCGTGGCGAATCTAAAGGGCAGATTTCCGCCGCGTCAACGCGACATCCATTTTTTCCTCAGGCTCGCGCGGCCAAGCGTGAACCCGCCGGCGGCTTGACGCGCTTATCCGGTGGGCGCGGGATAGGGGCGGGTTGGAGAGCGCGGATGAAGGTCACAATTTTAGGCGCTGCCGGCTTCCTCGGCCGCAAACTCGCCGAGCGGCTGGTCCGCGACGGCCGGCTGGGCGGGAGCGAGGTGGCGGAACTGACCTTGTTCGATGTGGTCCCGCCCGAAGCGCCCCGCCTCGCCGCCGGAGCGGGCTTTCCGGTCCGCTGCGTCACGGGCGACGTCACCGATCCCGAGGCGGCGTTCCCACCCGGCACCAGCGTGGTCTTTCATCTCGCCGCCGTGGTCTCGGCGCAGGCCGAGGCGGACTACGCGCTCGGCCTGCGGGTCAATCTGCACGGCGCGCTCGCGGCGATCGAGGCCTGCCGGAGGGTCGCCACCCATGGGCAGCGTCCGCCCCGGCTCGTGTTCACCTCCTCGGTCGCGACGTTCAGCGGCGGCCAGGACGCCAAGCTCGCCGACGACGCGCGCCAAATGCCGGCCAACAGCTATGGCGCCCAGAAGGCGGCGGCCGAGCTGTTGCTGGCGGACGCCTCGCGGCGCGGATTCCTGGATGTGGTCTCGCTGCGGCTGCCCACGATCGTCGTGCGCCCAGGGCGGCCCAACCGCGCGGCCTCCAGCTTCCTCTCCGCCATCGTCCGCGAGCCGCTCCTCGGCCTGGAGACCGAGCTGCCGGTGGCGGATGATTTCGCCGCCTGGGTGGCGAGCCCGCGCCGGGCGGTGGAGTGGCTGATCCACGCCGGCGCCATGGACACCCGGCCGATGGGCCTCGACCGGGGCGTCAATCCCCCGGGCCTGAGCGTGACGGTCGCGCACATGCTTCAGGCGCTCGACGCCGTCCGGCCGGGCGCTTCGTCCCTGGTCCACCGCGCGCCCGATCCGGCCATCGCCGCGATCGTGGAGACCTGGCCCGCCGCCTTCGAGCCGATCCGGGCGCGCACCTTGGGATTTTCAGCGCATGAGGCGTTCGCGGAAGTCGTCCGGGCCTTCGTCGAGGACGACCTGGACGCGACTCGGGCCGAACGTGGGCTCGGGGGCTAGCCGCTCCACGCAGGGCAGAGGCCCGGAAATCGCGGGGCACGGGGTACTGTATCTTTTCGACCACTGAACGACATTTTTTCGGCACCGGCCGACGCGCGAAGCCGTTCTTTTGTTGATCGGCGCGCGCGCCGGTCTCAAGAATGGCTTGCACGCCGCCCGGCCTCGCCGCCTGGCGGCGCTGGCAATTGGCGTGTTTTCTTGCTTGCAGGGCTTTGCCCATGTCCGCTGCCGTCGGTCAACCCTCTTTTGCGACTGTCGCACGGGTCGCGACCGAGACCGAGGGCACGCGAAGGGAAGAACGCTCTGGTAGGCTTGACCGCGGCATCTTTGTGAAGAAGCTGCGCCGCGAGACCGGGCGGCGCCCCCGCAAGCCTTGGGGAGTGGTCCTGCACGCGCCGCAGCGTCTGCGCGCGCTGGTCCGCGCCAACGAGCTTTGGCTGGTGGTGCTCGCCAGCCTGATCGGGGCGATCGCGGGCCTCGTCGTCTTCCTGATGACCTTCGCGGCGCAGGCGATGCACGTCCTGTTGTTCGCCATCGACATCGACGCGCATCTGAGCGCGTCGCCCACCCTCGACTGGCGCCGCGCGCTTCTCGTGCCGCTGCTCGGCGGCCTCGCCATGGGAGCCTCCATCCTTGTCGCGGCCCGGATCTGGCCGCGGCGGGCCATCGACCCGATCGAGGCGAACGCCCTGTACGGCGGGCGGATGTCGCTCGTGGACAGCGTGATCGTCATGGTCCAGACGATCCTCTCCAATGGCGTGGGCGCCTCGGTCGGCCTGGAGGCGGGCTATTCGCAAATGGGCGCCGGCATCGCCTCGCGGCTCGGGCGCAGCTTCCGGGTGCGGCGGAGCGACTTGCGGGTTCTGGTCGGGTGCGGGGCCGCCGGGGCGATCGCGGCGGCGTTCAACGCGCCGCTCTGCGGAACGTTCTACGGGTTCGAGCTGGTGATCGGCACGTACACCCTCGGCACCTTCGCCCCGGTTGCCGCCGCCGCGCTCGTCGCCGTGTCGGTCCTGCACGTCATCGGCCGCTCGCCATTCGATCTCCAGCTCTCGATCCCGCCGCTCGCGCCGGAGCATTACCCCTCGATCCTGGCGCTCGGCATCCTCTGTGCCCTGGTCGGCATTGCGATCATGCGCGGCGTCACCCTGACGGAGGAGCTGTTCCGTCGCAGCCAGGTTCCAGCCAATCTGCGCCCGTTCGTGGGCGGCACCGTCGTCGGGCTGCTCGCCTTGGTCACGCCGGCGGTGCTGTCCTCGGGCCACGGCGCCATCGGCTTGGTCATCGCCGCGCCCTACAGCGTGGAGTGGGTCGGCCTCCTGGTGCTGCTGAAGTCGGTCGCGTCGGCGGTGTCCATCGGCTCGGGGTTCCGTGGCGGCCTATTCTTCGCCTCGCTGTTCCTGGGCTCGCTGCTCGGCAAGTTCTTCGCTGGAATCGAGTTCCTGGTGCTGCCCGCGCACGCGGCGCCGATGGTGGTCAGCGCGGTGGTGGGCATGAGCGCGCTGGCCGTCGCGGTCATCGGCGGGCCGCTGACCATGGGCTTCCTCGCGCTTGAGGCCACGGGCAGCTTGCCGCTGACCATTGCTGTCCTGGGGGCCTGCGTCGTCTCCTCGCTGACGGTCCGGCGCATCTTCGGCTACTCGTTCGCGACCTGGCGCTTCCACCTTCGCGGCGAGGCGATCCGCAGCGCCGTGGACGTGGGCTGGATGCGCAATCTGACCGTCGGCCGGATGATGCGCCGGGAGGTGCGCACCGTGCGCACCGAGACACCCCTCACCTCGTTTCGCCGCGACTTCCCCTTGGGCTCGACGCAGCGCGTGGTGGCCATCGACAATGCCGATCAATATGCCGGGATCGTCTACGTCGCCGAGGCACATGCCGAGGAAGCCAACGGGCAGCGTGTCGGAGATGTGCTCCACCACGCCGACGTGATGCTGCTGCCGCAAATGACGATCAAGGAGGCCGTGAGCGCCTTCGAACGCGCGGAAGGCGATGCGCTGGCGGTGGTGGATGGCGCCGAGACCAAGCATGTGATCGGGCTGCTCACCGAGCAGTACGCATTGCGCCGCTACAGCGAGGAGCTTGATCGTTCCCGGAGGGAGCTGTCGGGGGAGTAGCGGCGGTCGTATCGCTGACTCACCTCCGCTTCGACCCCTCCCCTCGCGGGCTAGGGTGGCAACACACGCACCAAATCATGTGCCGCACCAAATCATGTGCCGGACCGTGGAGGGTAATTTCCGGCCAGCCTCAGCTCCACCTCTCCCGCTCGCGGGAGAGGTGGATGGGGACGCCTTGGCGCTTGCACGAGACGTCACGCGCGCGCCGGAGGCGGTCCGCGCCAGGCTTTGCTTTAGCGCGGCCATGAGATCGGCGACGTTACCGCGCCGGGGCGTCTCGGGGGATGCTGGCGCCATCCCCTCGCCTTTCAGATTGGCGGCGATCCCCTCGCGCAACCGCGCCCCGTAGCGATCCCCATGTGCGCCGGCTCGAATGCAGCCGTTTGCCGTTCCACGAGCTGCTAGGGCGAGCTGAACCATCTCCCGGCCGGGCTTCTCCGCCGCGACCGGCTCGAACAGCGTCCGCGGGTCATGAACATCGCTCTTCTCGTGCAGCGTGCGCATCAACATTCGCGCTCCCAAAGGGAGATTGGCAACGTCCTCCAGAATGACGTAGCGGCCCTTCTCTAACTCGTAGCCTCGCACCAGGTCGCCGCGCGCCAGCTCCTCATCGGTGTCGGCATCAAACGTGGTCGTGCGTGCTCGATGTCCGGCCTTGGAATTGATGAAGTGAAAATACAGGTCGCCGCTCGCGCGATGAAGGGTGTGCAGCGACCGGGCATGTCACCAGCGCGAGGCGCGGATGTCCGCGCCACACCGGCCTCGCCGCCATATGGTCCCTCCGATCAGTTTAGGAACGCACCGTACGCGCCAGGGTTGCCATGCCGACGCGCTGCGATCGCCTCACCCGAATGTGTGGGATTCTGTCGGAAGTGCGGTTTGCAAGACCGGCTTTTGCGTGGCTGAGTTGCCCGCGCGTTAATGGGGCAACATCCTGCGGGCGGGGGCATGGCGGCGCTTTTCAGGCCACAGGCCAATCTCTTGGCCAAGTTCGGGTTCATTGGCATCGTCGTCTCGATCCTCGCTGGCATCGGCTGGTGGTGGGGCTATCCGCGCACGAATTACAGCCGGCAAGAATTCTGGACAGTTCACCAGCCGGTCATGTTCAGTCACGAACACCACGTGGGCGGGTTGGGGATCGACTGCCGATTCTGTCACACGTCCGTGACAACTTCGAGCAATGCGGGTATGCCGCCAACCTATACCTGCATGACCTGCCATTCGCAGGTCTGGACCAACGCGGAGATGCTCGCGCCGGTGCGCCAAAGCCTGGCGCGCAACGAGCCGATCGTCTGGCACCGCGTGTACAACCTGCCCGACTACACGTTCTTCGATCACAGCATCCACATCACAAAGGGCGTGGGTTGCGCGGAGTGTCACGGCGAGATCAATCGAATGCCGCTCACCTACAAGGCAGTGGATCTGGAAATGACGTTCTGCATCGATTGCCATCAAAACCCGGCGCCGCACCTGCGCCCACGCACCGAGATTTTCAACATGGAGTGGACCCGCACCGCGGCGACGCCGTCACCGCGACAGCTCATGGCCGAGTACAACGTCCGGGCCGGCGGTGTGCTGCTGGAGTGCTCGACATGCCATCGGTAGGCGACACGGCATTCCGCGCCCCTGGGCGGCAGTGGCGGAGCCTCGCTGAACTGGAGCGCGATCCCGCGTTCCTCGATCGCGCCGCGCAGGAGTTTCCAATCCTGCGGGATGCGCTGTCCGAGCCGCACAAGCGCCGGCACGTGTTGCGCTTGATCGCGGCCTCGCTGGCCATGGGCGGGCTGGCGGGCTGCTATTCGGGCGAACCGAGCGGCGTGCTGATCCCGGAGGTGCGCTTCCCGCCCGAGATCGTGGCGGGCCTGCCCAACCATTATGCGACCGCGCATGTGCTGAGCGGCTACGCGCTGGGCACCGTGGTCACGCATCAGATGGGCCGGCCGATCAAGGTGGAGGGCAACCCGAACCACCCGTCCAGTCTCGGCGCGACCGATCCCTACGCGCAAGCCGAGGTGCTCGGATTCTACGACCCGGACCGGGCCATGGACATCACCCGCGCGGGTACGCCGGCCAGCGTTCAGACACTGCTCGCCGCGCTCGTCTCCGTGCAGGGCGTCGCCGCGGCGACGCGGGGGGCGGGGCTTCGCATCCTGACCGGCGACACCAGCTCGCCCACGCTGGCGCGGCTCATGGGCCGCGTGCTCGCCGCCTATCCGGAGGCGCGCTGGCATGTCTGGGAGCCGGTCAACCGTGACCGCGCGATGCGAGGGGCGGTGCTGGCCTATGGGCAGCCGGTCGAGACGGTGGCACGGCTTGAGAACGCCGATGTCATCCTGGGCCTGGACAGTGACCTGCTCGGCGGGGTGCCGGGCTGGGTGCGCTATGCCCGCGATTTCGCGAGCCGGCGCAATCCGGTGCGCACGCAGGCGATGAGCCGGGTCTACGCGGCGGAGGCCAGCCCGACCCTGCTGGGGTCGGTCGCCGACCACCGCTTCGTGACCGGGGCGCAGGAGCTGGACGCAGTGGTGGTGGCGCTCGGACACAGCCTGCTCCAGGGCGCGCCCGCGACTCTGCCCGGCGTGCCCGCCTGGCTGGCGCCGGTCGTGGCCGACCTGAAGGCGCATCGCGGCCGTGCCTTCATCCATGCCGGGCCGGCGCTGTCCGCCGAGGGGCACGCCCTGGTCCACGCGATGAACGAGGCGCTGGGCGGGCGCGGCTCCACCTATGAGCTGGTTGAGCCGGTGCTCGACCAGCCGGCGGCGAGCCGGGCGGAGTCCATCGCCGCGCTTGCCGAGGACATGCACGCCGGCCGTGTCACCACGCTGGTGATGATCGACACCAATCCGGTGTTCACCGCGCCCGGCACGTTGGGTTTCGCGGACGCCTTGGCGCGGGTGCCGCTCAGCATCGCGCTCAGCAAGTGGCCGGACGAGACGGGGCGGCTCGCCACCTGGTCGGTGCCGATGGCGCATCCTTGGGAGACCTGGAGCGACGCGCGGGGCCATGACGGCACGGTGACCATCATGCAGCCGATGGCGCTGCCGCTGTACGGTGGCCTGAGCGCGACGGAACTGGTCGGCCGTCTGCTTGGCGCGGAGGGAGAGACGCCGCGCGCGATGGTGCAGGCGACATGGCGCGACCAGCTTGGCGGCGGGGGTGGCGATTTCGACGCCGCGTGGCATCAGGCGCTGGCCAAGGGCGTCGTGCCTGGCAGCGCCAGCGCTAAGGCGACCGCGAGCTTGCGGGACTCGGCCGCCACGCTGAGCCCGCCGCCATCCCCGCCGGGGCTGCACATCCTGTTCCGCCCGGACCCGCGCCTATGGGATGGGCGGTTCGCCAGCAATCCTTGGTTGCAGGAACTGCCTGATCCGCTGACCAAGCTCACCTGGGACAACCCGCTCCTCGTCTCTCCCGATCTCGCCGGCCAGATGGGGCTGCGCAACGGCGACAAGGTCAATCTGCGGACCGGCGCGGGCGCCATTTCCTTGCCAATCTGGGTCCATCCAGGGCAGGCGCGCGACACGGTGCTGGCTTGGCTCGGCGGCGGCCGGCGCACGGCGGGCGGCGTGGGCACCGATAACGGGTGGGACGTCTATCCCCTGACCGGCGCGGACGGGCTGGCGGTGATGGAGCCGACCGGCAATCAGGTGGAGCTGGCCAGCACCATCCACCACAATGTGATCGTCTTCCCGCCCGGAAGCGAGCTCGACAAGATCATCAAGCACGCCACCCTGGACGTGTTCCAGCAGAACCCGGCCTTCGCCAAGGAGCCGGAGAAGCCCGAGATCTATCATCGCAAGCCGGCCGACCCGACGGCCTGGGCGATGACGGTCGATCTCAATCGCTGCATCGGCTGCAACGCCTGCGTCATCGCCTGCCAGGCCGAGAACAACGTGCCCACGGTCGGCAAGGAGCAGGTGCTGATGGAGCGGGAGATGCACTGGCTGCGCATCGACCGCTACTACGAAGGGACGCCGGACGCGCCGGACGCGTTCTTTCAGCCCATGCTGTGTATGCATTGCGAGAAGGCGCCGTGCGAGCTGGTGTGCCCGCCTGGCGCCACGGTGCATGATTCCGAGGGGCTGAACCTAATGGTGTACAACCGCTGCATCGGCACGCGGTTTTGCTCCAACAACTGCCCTTACAAGGTGCGCCGGTTCAACTTCTATCCCTACGCCTACCGGATGAACCGGCCAGCGGTCTCGTGGAACAACAACGTGACGATGCGCTCGGGCGGCGTCATGGAGAAATGCACGTACTGCGTGCAGCGCATCTGGTCCGCGCGGATCATCGCCGACCAGGCGAACATCCCGGACGGCACCATCGAGGTGCGCACCGCCTGCCAGGCCGCCTGCCCGACCCAGGTCTTCACCTTCGGCGACCAGAACAACCCCGGCAGCGACGTTCACGCCCGCAAGCAGAGCCCGCTCGACTACGCGCTGCTTGAGGACCAGCACACGCACCCGCGCACGACCTACGAAGCCCTGGTGCGCAATCCCAATCCCGCGATCAGCAAGGAGAGCGCATGAGCGACCTGCCCGTCATCGAGCCGAGCGCCGAAGCGGGTCTGGTCCCCACAACCGCGCCTGGGCAGTCCGTCCGGCGCTTGCGGCTCGACGACCCGGCGCTGCTGCCGGGACAGACCTTCGAGATCGTCACCGATCGCATCGCCGCCATTCCCCTGCGGCAGAAGCCGTTCCTCTGGTGGTGGATCGGGATGATCCTGGTCGTGCCCTGGGTCGGCGGGCTGATGACCGGCATCGCACGGGTCTTCATCAGCGGACCGGGCGTCTATGGGCTGAACTGGCCGGCGATGTGGGGCTACGACATCATCGACTACGTCTGGTGGATCGGCATTGGTTGCGGCGCGGCGTTCATCTCCGCCCTGTTCTACATCCTCGGCGCCGACTGGCGGGCCGGGATCGGCCGCATCGCCGAGACCGTCGCGGTGCTCTCCGCCGCGACATCGGGGATCTTCCCCATCATCCACCTTGGCCGGCCGTGGCTGTTCTATTGGCTCTATCCCTATCCCAACATGCAGGGCTACTGGCCGAACTGGCGCAGCCCGTTGCTGTGGGATTTCTGGGGCATCCAGAGCTTCCTGGTCGTCACTGCGTGCTTCTGGTTCCTGAGCATGATGCCGGATTTCGCGGCGCTGCGCGACCGCGCGCGCACCAAGCCGCGCGCGATGGTCTACGGCGTGCTGGCGCTCGGGTTCCGCGGCAGCGGGCGGCAGTGGCGGCACCATCGCGCCGTGTGCGGCGCGCTGGCCATCGTGGTGCTGATCGCGGCGTGCGACACGCACAGCATCGCCGCGCTGGATTTCGCGGGCGCGGCGACGGTCGGCTGGCACACCACGCAGATGCCGCCCTATTTCCTGTTCGGCGCGGTGTTGTCGGGCGCGGCGATGATCCTGCTCGTCGGGCTGCCGCTGCGCCGGCTGCTGCGGTTCGGCGACATGATCACCGGCCGGCACGTTGACATGCTGTGCCGCATCCTCCTCACGAGCAGCCTCTTCATCACGTACTCCTACGCGCTTGAGGCGTTCATGAGCTGGTACAGCGGTGATCCCGCCGAGCGGACCATGTTCGTCCACCGGGTCTTCGGGGCCGAGGAGGGGTACTCGGTGTGGTACGTTTACTGGGGGACGATCCTGTTCAACTGCGTGTTCCCGCAGATCTTCTGGCTGCGGCCCGCGCGGATGATCCAGCCGATCGTCTGGTTCGTCTCCCTGTGCGTCCTCGTCGGCATGTGGATGGACCCGTACAAGCTGATCGCGGAAAGCCTGGAGCGGACCCGGCTGCCCTCCGCCTGGGGCAGTTTTCACGGCTCCTGGTGGGACTGGCTGACCCTGATCGGCAGCGTCGGATTCTTCTTCTTCTTGCTCCTGCTGGCGGTGCGGCTGCTGCCGATGGTCGGCATCCACAACATCCGGCGCCTGATCGCGGGGCGCGTGCGATGACCGCGGTGATCGCCTCTTATGGGAGCGAGGCGGCGCTGCTCGACGCCATGGAGCGGCTGCGCGACCTTGGCGCCGATGAGGTCGAGACCTACGCGCCTCTTCCCGTGGAACCTGATGAAGATGCCGGAGAAGGCTCGCTGCTGCCCGCCGGCGTGCTCGGCTTCGGCGTGTTCGGCGCGGGGTTCATGTTCTGGCTCCAGTGGCTCTCGACCGCGACCGGGTGGGGCTATCCGATCGATATTGGCGGGCGCCCGGCGTTTTCCTGGCCCGCCTACATCCCGATCACGGTCGCGTTCGGCATTCTCTGCGCCGGGGCGGCCGGGCTGATCGGCTATCTTCTCCTCACCACGGCTTGGCGCTTGTGGGATCCGGTGGACGAGTTCGAGGCGACGAGCCGCGCCACCCGCGACCGCTGGGTGCTGCACGTCCATAGCGAGGACGACGACTTGATCCGCCGCGCGCGTGCCGTGATCACGGCGTCGGGCGCGCTGTCGATGCGGCTCATGTCGCACGATCTGGAGGAGGTGCCGGCATGATCGGCGCGCGCCGTCTGTCGCTTGCCGTGCCCTTGGCGGCGCTTCTCCTCCTGGCCGGGTGCGACGACATGACCAACCAGGCGCGCCAGAAGACCTGGCTGCCGGAGCCCTCGCCTGCTCCGCTCCCGACGGATCTCGTTCAGTTCGAGGAGAGGGGGACCGAGCCGCCGCCCGTGACCCTGGCGCTGCTGCAACGAGGGCAGGAGCAATTCCGCATCTACTGCACGCCCTGCCACGGCGAGCTTGGGCTTGGGAACGGGATGATCGTGCAGCGTGGCTTCCCGCGCCCGCCCGCGTACACGGACGCGGATCTGCTGCGCGCCCCGGACCAGCATTTCTACAACGTTATCACCAAGGGGTGGGGCGTGATGTACTCTTTCGCCGATCGCGTGAAGCCCGCCGATCGTTGGGCGATCACCGCCTATATCCGGGCGCTGCAACTCAGCCAGCACGCGTCGGTTGATGATCTGACGCCAGAAGAGCGGATACTGCTGCGATGACGCGCGCGCGGCTGGAGCTGGCGTTGTGGGTGCTGGGCGCGTTGGGGATCGCCGGGTCGGCGGTCGGCTGGGCACTGTCGCCGGCGGATTTCGGGGCGGCCTGGCTCGCCGCCCTGCTGCTTTGGTTCGCCTGGCCTGTGGGAAGCCTCGCCTGGCTCATGATCCACAGACTTACCGGCGGACATTGGGGCGTGCTGATCCGGCCGCCTCTCATGGTGGGCACGGCGGCGATGCCGCTGCTGTTGCTGGCAGTCATTCCACTGCTCTTGCTCGTCCACGCGATCTATGGCTGGGCACAGCCGGAGATTGCGCACACGCTCGGCAATACGAGATATTTGAACCCGCCCTTCTTCTGGGGGCGCGTCGGGGGCATGGTCGTGCTGTGGGTGCTGCTCGGGCTGGTCGCCCTGATCCTCCCGGCCCGCCAGCTTGCCCCGCCGACGCTCATCTTGCTGATGTTCAGCGTCACCGTCGTCGCGGTGGATACGACGCTGTCGCTGGAGCCGCACTTCAACTCCACCGCCTTCGGCATGGTGATCGCGGCGGAGTGGGCGCTGTTCGCACTCGCCGTCGCGACATTGCTGGCGGCGATTGCAGCGCCCGGTGACGGCAATGGGCTAGAGGCGTTGGGCAAGCTGCTGCTCGGTGTGGTGGTCCTTTGGG
Source organism: Acetobacteraceae bacterium (assembly GCA_035252035.1). Classification (GTDB taxonomy): domain Bacteria; phylum Pseudomonadota; class Alphaproteobacteria; order Acetobacterales; family Acetobacteraceae; genus DATFDN01. Next base: position 17,744 of record DATFDN010000323.1, read on the forward strand.
GCTACCTCGTGTTCGTGCAATTCCTGATCGTGTGGAACTCCGACCTGGCTTCGGACGCCCCGTGGTACGTGAACCGGGCCGAGCACGGCTGGGGCATCGTTGCCTACATCCTGTTCACGTTTCAGTTCGCGGTTCCTCTCTGCGTGCTGGTGTGGCCCCGGTTCCAACGCTCGCGGCTCGCCCTGATCGCGGTGAGCGGCCTGCTCGTCGCAGCCGAGGTGCCGCGGGCGTGGTGGCTCGTCCTGCCTTCCACCGGGCACAACGTGAGATGGATCGATGGGATGGCGATGCTCGCAGCGCTCGGGCTTGGCGCCGCGCTGACCTTGCGCTTGCCGGTCTTGCTGGCTCGCGTGGCAAATCGGGGGATCGCCCATGCCTGAGGAGATGATGTCGATCCCGACGGCGCGCCGGGAACCCAAGGACGCGACGATGCTCTTCATCGGCCTCGCGTTCGTGACGATGGTCTCGTTGCTGGCGATCGTCGGACTGGTGTGCTGGGCGATTTTCCCCCGCGCCCCGCACACCGAGCTGCTGCCCTATCCGGTGCCGAACTATCCGCCGCCGGAATTGCAGGCTTCGCCGCACGAGGACATGGTGCGGTTCTACCGCCAGGAGCTGAACCGGCTGAACTCGGTGGGCTGGGTCGATGAATCGAAAGGGCTGGTCCATATCCCGATCGATCAGGCGATGCGCGAGATAGCTTCGAGGGGGCTCCAAGGCTGGCCGACGCAGGAACGCCCGGCGGCAGGAGGCGAGCCTTGAATCCTCCGTTCGACTATAAGCCGGGCTTGAATTTCAATCTTCCGGTCGCGGCGAACTTCGCCGTTACCACCGATCATATCTTCATCGCCCTGTTGGTGCTGTCGAGCGCGGTGCTGATCCTTGTGCTCGGCCTGATGTTCACCTTCGCCGTGCGTTACCGCGCCGGAAGCCCGCTGGATCGCGGCACCCTGCTCAACAAGACCTGGATTCTGGAGATCGGCTGGACGAGCGCAACGTTCTTGGGCTTCGTCGCGCTGTTCTGGTGGGGCGGCCGGGTCTTCCTGGAGGAGTTCCGCCCGCCCCCCGAGGCGATCAAGATCTATGTCGTCGGCAAGCAGTGGATGTGGAAGGCGGAGCATCCGGGCGGGCAGAAAGAGATCAACACTATCCACGTCCCGATCAACCAGCCCGTGCAGCTTATCATGACGTCGGAGGACGTGATCCACGATGTCGGCATCCCCGCCTTCCGCCTCAAGCGCGACGTGCTGCCCGGCCGGTACGAGAACATGTGGTTCACCGCCGACACGCCTGGCAGCTACTGGCTGTTCTGCGATCAGCTCTGCGGGTCGGGGCATTCGCTGATGCGGGGCCAGGTCGTCGCCATGACCCAGCCCGACTATCAGCGTTGGCTGGAGATCAACGGCACGTCGATCGGCCTGGTGGCCGAGGGGCAGCGGCTCTTCATCCAATTCGGCTGCGCCGGCTGCCATGGCGGCAACGGCACCGTGCGCGCGCCGTCGCTCGCGGGGTTGTACAAGAGCCCCGTGCCGCTGTCGGACGGCACGACGGTGATCGCCGACGAGAAGTACCTCAAGGATTCCATCCTGTTTCCCAAGAAACAGGTGGTCGCCAGCTTCAAGCCGGTCATGCCGTCCTTCGATGGCAAGGTGAGCGAGGCCGACCTTGAGAAGCTGCTGGCCTATATCAAATCCCTTGGCTCGGAGCACGTCCGTTGAGCACAACCACGACCGTCGAGGCCCGCAAGGTCGAGGAGAGTTACCTCTCTGACAAGTTCACGCTGGCGAGCTGGCTGGTCACGTACGACCACAAGAGAATCGCCATCCTCTACATGATTTCGATTACGTTCTTCTTCTTCGCGGGCAGCATCGCGGCGGCGATCATACGCTGGGATCTGATCGTGCCCGAGGGGATGCTGAAAGACCCCGAAACATACAACCGGATGTTCAGTATCCACGGCATGATGATGGTGTGGTTCTTCCTGGTGCCATCGATTCCGACGACGCTGGGCAACTTTCTAATTCCATTGATGATCGGCTCGCGCGACGTGGCGTTCCCGAAGATCAACCTGATGAGCTGGTACATCTTCGTCATCGCCGGGTGCGTGGCGTTCTACGCGACGTTCGTGGGCGGGATCGACGCGGGCTGGACATTCTATCCGACCCTCTCCACCGGCTACTCCAACAGCTTCATCAAGGTCGCGGCGGCGGCGATTTTCCTGGTCGGGTTCTCCTCGATCGCCAGCGGGGTGAACTTCATGGTGACGATCCACCGGATGCGCGCGCCGGGCATGTACTGGCACCGCTTGCCGGTGTTCATCTGGTCGCATTACGCGGTCAGCGTCATCTATGTCCTGGCGACCCCGATGCTGGCCATGACCATGGTGATGCTGTTCTTCCAGCGCCAGTTCGGCGTCGGCATGTTCGACCCGCAACTGGGCGGCGACCTGGTGCTGTATCAGCACATGTTCTGGTTCTACTCGCACCCGGCGGTCTATATCATGATCCTGCCGGGGTTCGGGGTCATCAGCGAGATCATCCCCTGCTTCTGCCATCGCAAGCTCTTCGGCTACGAGTTCGTGGTGTGGTCCAGCATCGCCATCGCGGTGATCGGGTTCTTCGCCTGGGGCCATCACATGTTCATCGCCGGCATCTCGCTCTATTCGGGGCTGATCTTCTCGCTCATGTCGTACGTCGTGGCCGTCCCCTCGGCGATCAAGGTGTTCAACTGGATTGGCACGATGCACAAGGGGTTCATCCGGTTCGACGCGCCGATGCTGTACGCGCTCGGCTTCGTCCTGCTGTTCGCGATCGGCGGCCTGACGGGGCTGTGGCTCGCCAACCTGGCCGCCGACGTCCACCTGCACGACACCTACTTCGTCATCGCGCACTTCCACTATATCATGGTGGGCGGCATGGTTTCCGCCCTGTTCGGCGGGCTGCATTTCTGGTGGCCAAAGATCACGGGGCGGCTGTACCCCGAGATGTGGGGCCGCGCGGCGGCGCTGATCATCTTCCTGGGCTTCACCATGACCTTCGCGCCGCAATTCATCCTCGGCTACACCGGGATGCCTCGCCGCTACGCCACGTACCCCCCGGAGTACCAGGTGCTGAACGTGCTGTCCTCGGCGGGGGCGTCGATCCTGGCGCTCGGCTATCTGTTGCCGATGGTCTATCTGCCGTGGTCGCTGTTCCGCGGGCCGCGCGCGCCGGCGAACCCGTGGGACGCCACGGGATTGGAGTGGCAGACTGCCTCGCCGCCGCCTTCGGTGAACTTCATCACGACGCCGATCGTCACCACCAAGCCCTACAACTATCAAGAACCCGAGGTTCTGGAGCAGCAGCGGCAAAATGGCTGAACCCGAACTCATCGTCGAGCAGGAGTTCCAGTACTCCAGCCTCTACGACCAGGGACAGACAGCGATCGTCGGGATGTGGCTGTTCCTGGCGCAGGAGTGCGTGTTCTTCGGCGGGCTGTTCCTGACCTGGATCTATTCGCGCTACTGGAACCAGGCCGGGTTCGACGCGGGCAGCCACGGCGCGCAGCTCTGGATCGGCAGCATCAACCTGGGCATCCTCGTCACCAGCAGCTTCGTCTACGCATGTGCGCTCGCCTTCATCCAGGCGGGCAGGCCGCGCGAGATGACCTGGGCGCTCTGCGGCGTGGTCGCGCTCGGTGTCGCCTTCGTCGGCTGGAAGCTTTACGAGTACCACCTCGATTTCGTTGGCCATTTCTGGGTCAATGACCCGGACTTCCCCATCAAGGGCGAGCTGGAGGGCGGGGCGAAGCTGTTCTGGGCCTTCTACTGGACCGGCACGATCCTGCACGCGGCGCACATGACGATCGCCATGGGCCTTGTCACCTACGTCATCCGGCGCGGCTTTCGGGGCGACTTCACGGCGCAGTACCACGCCCCGGTCGAGGTGATCGGCCTGTTCTGGAGCTTCGTCGATATCGTCTGGATGGTGCTCTGGCCCTTGATTTACCTGATGGGGAGGATGCCGTGACACGCCAGTTGCTGAAGCTGACCCTGACCTGGGCGTTCCTAATGGCGGTCGCGGGCGGGGAGTTCGTGGTCAGCGGGATGCAGATGGAGATGGCCAACCGGCCCGTCCTGCTGTTCTTCGCTGGTACGATGGTATTCACGGTCGCGATGATGTTCATGCACCTCGCCACTGCCCCGGTCGTGGCGAAGGGCTTCGCGGTCGCCGGGGTGTTCTGGCTGATCGTCCTGTTCGGGTTCGGCGCCGCCGACATGCTGACCCGGAACTGGTACCCGGTCCAGCACTATAACCCATACTGAACCGAGCCTTGTCCCTGCGGTTCAAGACCGCGAGACGCGGCTGCAACGGACCCGCTGTCCTCACGTTACTGGCGCGTGGTGGCCCATGGCGCCTCGACGGCAGCTCTAGGGCCTGCTCAACGTACGACAGAGGTCCAGAATGAGCAAAGTCATGCTTCTTGGGACGGCCGGGCTGGCCGTGTCCCTGATGGCAATGCCGGCCTACGCGCAGAACGCGGGCGGGGGCGCTGGCGGGGCCGGCGCCGGCGGCTTGAACAACCCGTCCAGCTACAGCAACGGAGGCAACTTCGGCGCCAATCAAGGCGGCCCGTACGCCAATGCCGGAGGTGGCGGCGTGACCGTTGCCGCGAACGACGGCGGCGCCGGAGGCGGCGTTGGGAGCGGCACGGGCGCCGGTGACAACAACATGAGTACCGGGGGAGGCGCTGGCGGCGTCGGCAGCCCCGCCGCCAACCCCCCCGGCGGCATTCCTCCCGCCGCGGGCGTAGGCGGCGCCACCGAGGGCGCCATGGTTGGGAACGGCCGGTACGCCAATGTCGGGTTCGGCACCTACACAGGCGAGCGGTCCTTCATTCCAAACAACAACGGCAATGCTGGAGGCAACAACAACAATAACAACAACGCTTGGCGCCCGTCCCAGCGCAATCCGGTCCTGGCCGACAACGGCGATGCGCGGGCGAGCCAGGTGATCGGTACCGCGGTCTATAACAAGCTCAACCAGAAGCTCGGGAACGTAAACGACATCCTGATCGGCACCAACGGCGTGTACGCGGTGATCGCCACGAACAACAAGCAGGTGGCGGTTCCGTTCGGTGATCTGATGTTCGGCAATGCCATCAACCAGGGCAACGAGAAGGTCGTCATGCCGAACGAGACCGAGGCGCGGCTCAACACGCTGCCGGTCTTCCACTACAACGTCACCAACTATCCGGGCGTGAACGCCAATAATTTCGGCGCTAACAACTTCGCCGGCGGATATGGCGCCAACAACGGCGGCGCGTTCGCCTTGGGCGGCCCCGGCGCGGGCGTGGGCAGCAACGTCAATGGCCCCGGCGCTGGCGTGGGCACGAATGGCGTTGGCGTGGCCGGCAGCGTGGGCGGCGGCGGCGTGGGCGCTGGGGCCAATGTCGGCGGGGTCGGCGTGGGCGGCAACGTGGGGGCTGGCGGCGCGGGTGCC
>DATFDN010000324.1:0-3555 GCA_035252035.1 Acetobacteraceae bacterium
TCGCGCGAGGAATTCGCTTGTTTGATGGAGGGACCGCGCGCGCTCGGCTGGTCCTGCGCGCTGCCTGGCTACACGCTGGCGCCCGAGGCCAGCCTGACCGCCATCGTCGCCGAGATCCACGCCGCGCTGGATTGGCTCGCGGCCAACGGCCCAGCGCGCGGCATCGCCGGGCCTGTGGTGCTGTCGGGATGGTCGGCGGGCGGGCATCTAACCGCGATGGCGCTCGGCCACAAGCTGGTGCGCGCGGGGCTCGCGATCTCCGGCCTGTTCGAGCTGGGGCCGATCCGCGACACCTACTTGAACGAGAAGCTGCGCCTGACGGATACCGAGATCGCGGCGCTGTCGCCCTTGCGCCTGCCCGTGGTGCCCAAGCCGCTCGCCATCGCCTATGGCACGGCCGAGCTGCCCCCGCTGGTTGCCGACAGTCGCGACCTCGCCGCCCGCCGGTCCGGCGCCCACGCGCCTGGGCCGCTGCTCGGCGTCCCCGGCGCCAACCATTTCACGGTGGTTCTCGAACTTCAGAGACCGGACGGGGCGCTGACCCGGCAATTGCCGCTCCTGCTCGGCTGACCTGCCCTTGCACGGGACCGCGAGCAACGCTATCTGAGAGCCAACCAAATCTCCGACGTGAACGGGGGGTGGCCTGCGGGCCGCCTTTTTTGTTTCTTGATACCTGACCGAGCGACAGAGACCTCGTTGGAGGCGCGGATCGGCGCCATCATTGCCCCAACGCTCGAAGACATGGGCTACGAGTTGGTGCGGGTGGCGGTGCTGGGCCGCGAGCGGCCCACCGTGCAGGTCATGGCCGACCGCGCCGATGGCGCATCCATGGCGGTGGAGGATTGCGAGGCGATCAGCCGCGCGATCGGCGCCGTGCTGGACGTGGAAGATCCCCTGCCGGGGGCCTGGACCCTCGAGGTCAGCTCGCCGGGGATTGATCGGCCCTTGACGCGGGTCAAGGATTGGAACCGCTTCGCCGGCCACCTGGCGCGCGCCGAGACGCTCGATCCCGTGGACGGGCGCAAGCGCTTCTCGGGCGTCGTGCTTGGCGCCGACGAGTCGACGGCACGGCTGCGCCTGGACGATGGGACGGAGATTGCCCTGCCCCTGGCCGGGCTGCGGCGGGCCAAGCTGGTGCTGACCGACGCGCTGATCGCCGCCACCGCCGGGACACGGGCCACCAATTGACAGAGACCGAAGCCAGACGACGGATCGGAGCAAGAGAGATCACCATGGACACCGCGATCGCCCGCCCTGAGCTGCTGCTGGTCGCCGACGCCGTCGCGCGGGAGAAGAACATCGACCGCGAGGAGGTGATCGAGGCGATGGAGCAGGCCATCCAGAAGGCTGGCCGCGCCAAGTACGGTCACGAGAAGGACATTCGCGCCACCATCGACCGCCGGACCGGCGATGTCCGCCTGTCGCGCTGGACCGAGGTGGTCGAGACCATGGACAACGAGGAGACGCAAATCCCGGTCCATATCGCGCGCAAGTTCAAGCCCGACGCGCATGTGGGGGAGTTCATCGTCGATCCCCTCCCGCCCATCGATTTCGGCCGCATCGCCGCCCAGACCGCCAAGCAGGTGATCGTGCAGCGGGTGCGCGAGTACGAGCGCAAGAAGCAATATGACGAGTTCAAGGACCGCGTGGGCGAGATCGTCAACGGCGTGGTCAAGCGCACCGAGTACGGCAATCTGATGGTCGAGCTGGGCCGCGCCGAGGCGCTGCTGCGCCGCGACGAGCTGATCGCGCGCGAGAGCTTCCGCAACGGCGACCGGGTGCGCGCCTATATCTACGACGTGCGCGAGGAGGCGCGCGGCCCGCAGATCTTCCTCTCCCGCACCCATCCCGGCTTCCTCGCCAAGCTGTTCGCCCAGGAGGTGCCGGAGATCTACGACGGCATCATCGAGATCAAGGCGGTCGCCCGCGATCCTGGCTCGCGCGCCAAGATGGCGGTCATCAGCCGCGACAGCTCGATCGACCCGGTGGGCGCCTGCGTCGGGATGCGCGGCTCGCGCGTCCAGGCGGTAGTGGCGGAGTTGCAGGGCGAGAAGATCGATATTATCCCCTGGTCCCCCAACCCCGCGACTTTCGTGGTCAACGCGCTTGCCCCGGCCGAGGTGAGCAAGGTGGTGATGGATGAGGAGGCCGGGCGGGTCGAAGTGGTCGTGCCCGAGGACCAATTGAGCCTCGCGATCGGCCGGCGCGGGCAGAATGTGCGGCTCGCCTCCCAGCTCACGCGCTGGGACATCGACATCCTGACCGAGGCCGAGGAAAGCGAGCGCCGCCAGGAGGAGTTCCGCCGTCGCAGCGCCCAATTCGTGGAGGCGCTGGACGTTGACGACGTGATCGCCGGCCTGCTTGTGACGGAGGATTTCGGCTCGGTCGAGGATTTGGCCATGACGCCGCTGGAAGAGTTGGCGGAAATCGAGGGCTTCGATGAGTCGATCGCCGCCGAGCTGATCCGCCGCGCCGAGGCATGGCTCGCCCGCCGGGACAACGAATTGAACGATCGCCGCCTCGCACTCGGCGTGACCGACGAGGTGGCGGCAATCGAGGCGTTCACCCCAGCGATGCTGGTGGCTCTTGGCGAGAAGGGCGTGAAGACGCTGGATGATCTGGCGGACCTCGCCTCGGACGAGCTCATCGAGATCGTCGGGGAGGGGGCCATGGACGAGGAGACCGCGAACGCCGTCATCATGGCGGCGCGCGCGCACTGGTTTGGCGGAGAGGATCAAGGGGAGGCCGATCACGGCTGAGATCGAAACTATCGCCGAGCCCGACGCGGAAACCGGCCCGCTGCGCCGCTGCGTTGTGACCCGCGAGCGCGGGCCGAAGGAGCGGATGCTGCGCTTCGTGGTGGGGCCGGATCATGGCGTGGTCCCGGATCTGCGCGCCCGGCTGCCGGGACGGGGAATGTGGTTGAGTGCGCGGGCCGATGTGCTAGAAACCGCCGTCGCGCGGGGGGCATTCGCGCGGGCGGCGCGCGGTGCGGTTCGCCTGCCGCCGGATTTACCGGAGCTACTGCGGGCCGGCCTGACCGGTCGGATCAGCGACCTCCTCGGGCTGGCACGCCGAGCAGGGCAGGCCATCGCCGGGTTTGAGAAGGGGCGGGAGTGGGTCCGGTCCGGGCGCGTGGCGCTGGTCATCCAGGCCCAGGACGGCAGCCCCGATGAACGCGACCGCTTCTTGTCGGGCGCGCGTGACTTGCCGGTGTACCGTCCGCTCCGCGCGGCGGCGCTGGGCGCGGTGTTCGGGCTAGAGCGCGCCGTGCATGTGGTCGTCGCGCCGGGCAACCTGGCGACGATGTTAGTGAATGAGTGTGAGCGGCTGGCGGGGCTCATGGCCTTGCCAGTGGAAATGGAACGATCGGGCGAGTCCCGGCAGGCGGGTCAATGAGCGAAGGTAACGATCAGGACGCGAGCAAGGGCCGGCTTTCCCTCCGGCCAGCGGGGCGACTGGAACTGGGGCGGACGGTCGATGCCGGCTCGGTCCGGCAGAGCTTCAGCCACGGGCGGTCCAAGGTGGTGCAGGTCGAGGTGCGCAAGAAGCGCG
>DATFDN010000325.1:0-19600 GCA_035252035.1 Acetobacteraceae bacterium
CCGGCCGGGGCCGCGGGGCTGCGCGCGGCGCTGCGGGTGGATTAGGTCCGGATGCGCTCCAGAGTTGCCGTGGTGGACTGGCCCTGCACGATGTCGGCCAGGAGCAGCTTGCCTCCCCAGCCGGAAAGCAGATCGGCGCCCACCACCTCCTCTGGGCGGTAATCGGCGCCCTTCACCAGCAGGTCCGGCCGGATCGCGCGGATCAGTCCCTCTGGCGTGTCCTCGTCGAAGACGCAGACAAGATCGACGCTCGCCAAGCTCGCCAGCACGGCCGCGCGCGCCGCCTCTGGCTGCACCGGGCGCGCCGTGCCCTTGAGCCGGCGCACACTGGCATCGCTGTTCAGGCCCACCACGAGCCGGTCGCACCCAGCGCGCGCTTGCTCCAGAAGATGGACATGGCCTGGATGCAGCAGATCGAAGCAGCCATTGGTGAAGCCGATCCGCCAGCCGCGCTGACGCCAGCGCTGCACTTGCTCGACGGCTTCCTCGGCCGTGACCACTTTGCGCAGAGCGCCCCGCTGCGGGCTGAGCGCGGCCAGCAGGTCGGAGGGGCGGGCGACCGCCGTGCCCACCTTGCCAACGACGATTCCGGCGGCGATGTTGGCGAGCCGCGCGGCGACTGGGAGATCAAGCCCGGCGGCCAGGCCGCAGGCCAGTGCGGCGGCAACGGTGTCGCCCGCGCCCGAGACATCGTAGACTTCAGGCGCCTCGGCTGGGAGATGCAGGGTCAGCCCCGGCGCGAGCAGGCTCATCCCGTCCTCGGCGCGCGTCACCAGCACCGCGCCGAAGCCGTGCCGCTCGCGCAGCGCGGCCGCGGCGGCGGCAATCTCCGCCTCGGTCCCGGTCGGCAGGCCGGTGGCCTGGGCCAGTTCGCTGCGATTCGGCGTGACTACATCGGCTCCGGCATAGGGGGTGTAATCTGGACCCTTGGGATCGACGATCACCCGGCGCCCGGCCACGCGCGCGGCGGCAATGAGCTGGGGCGCGAGATCCCCGCCGAGCAACCCCTTGCGGTAGTCCGAAAGGACGGTGACGCTGGTGGCCGCCATGGCGTCCCGCGCGATGCGCAGGATGCGCTCCGCAAGCCGGGCGTCGATCAGGCCCGTCTGCTCGCGATCGGCGCGCAGGAGCTGCTGGCCGGCGGCGATGTAGCGGGTCTTGACGGTCGTGGTGCGCCCGCCTTCCACGAGGAGCCAGGGCTCTACGTTCGGCTGGCCGCCGATCAGCCCGGTGAGGTCCGAACCCGCCTGGTCGTCGCCCACGACCGAGATGAAGGCGACGGCGGCACCCAGCGCGGTCAGGTTGCGCACGACATTGCCTGCCCCGCCGGGCACGGCGACCTCCCGATCCTCGCGCAGGATGGGAACGGGGGCCTCCGGGCTGACCCGCATCACCTCGCCGTACACGTACCGGTCGAGCATGACGTCCCCGATCACCAGGGCGCTGGCCCGCGCGAGCCGCCGCACGGCTTCCGCGAGATCGGCTTGGGGTGCAAGGCGGGGCTGCACGTGGTTCATCGAACACGCCGTAGCAACAGGTGAACCCCGCTTTCAAGTGAACCGTGCGAGTCAGGCGGTGAGAAACCCGACTTTGTTCCGTTCCAGCACGGCGCAGGTCAGCATTCCGCCCATCACCGCCCCGGTATCAATGCCGATCCGGTTGCGGCGCAGCTCCGGGAACGGCACGGGGGTATGACCATGGACGACCACCGCCTCGAAGGAGGCAGTGGAGGAGAGGAACGGCTCGCGAATCCACAAGAGGTCATCGCGCACTTGGGCGCAGAGCGGGATCTCAGGACGTATCCCGGCGTGGACGAAGACGTAACCGCCGGCGCGGTGCGTGAGGGCGAGGCCACGGAGGAACGCGAGTTGGCCAGCGGGCAGGCGGTCGGCCCAGTGGCGGGGATCGTCTGCCTCGCGCAGCCCGTAGCTGTCCAGGGTGGCCTCCCCCCCGTTCATCAGCCAATGCCGCACGGTAGCCGGGGAACGTTCGTCCAGCGCGGTCAGCATCATCTCCTCGTGGTTGCCGGTCAGGTTGACCACGGTGCCGATGCCGGCCGGCATCGGTCCTTCCAGGAGCAAGCGCACCACGCCGGCGCTGTCCGGCCCCCGATCGACATAGTCCCCAAGGTGGATCAGCGTGCTGGATGCGATTGGCCGGGCCGCGATGTCCTGGGCCACCGCCCGATGCAGCGCCCGCAGCTCGTCAAGGCAGCCATGCACGTCGCCGATCGCGTAGACCCGTTGCCCGCGCGGCAGGGAAGCGGGGGCGGGGAAGGCGATCATTGGGCGCATCCTTATCACAGTGCCACGGTCATCCGCCCCTTTGCCGGGTGGGCGGGGCGTGCTAGATACCGTGCGGCGCGCCTGGGGGATAGTTTAGCGGTAGAACTCCCGGCTCTGGACCGGGCAGCCTTGGTTCGAATCCAGGTCCCCCAGCCATTCACGGCCCCACTCATGGCCTCGTCTAGCCACGATCCGCATCGGTCAGATCGTCGCCACTGTCCGGATGCGTGCGCGGGGATGGATCTCGGTTTGGGCGAGCACCGGCGTGTTTGGGCGAATGCGCTCAACCACCGCGCGAACAGGGGCGCGGATCCCGGCGCTGGTCAGCAGCGCCGCTGGCTCGGTGCTGGCCTCGAAGGCGGTGCGCAGGCCCTGCATGAACTCCTGGAGGCGGCTTGGAGCCATCGCGAGCTGGCGGTCCTCGGGCGGGCCGGTTAGCGCCTCGGCGAAGGCGCTCTCCCACTCAGGCGAGAGCGGGATGATTGGGATGTACCCCGCCGGCCCGGTCTGGCTGTCGCTGATCTGGCGCGCCAGCCGGGCGCGCACATGGGCGACGATCAAGGACACCGCGCGCACCCCGCCCGCGCACGCCTCCTGCACGCCTTCCAGGATCGTCGGCAGGTCGCGAATAGAGACGCGCTCGGCGAGCAGGGCTTGCAGCACGCGCTGGATGCCGCCAACGCTGATCTGCGCCGGCACTAGATCCGAGACCAGCTTCTGCTGCTCGCGGGGCAGTTCGTCGAGCAGCTTCTGCGTCTCCGCGTAGGACAACAGCTCGGCCATGCTCTCCCGCACCGCCTCTGTCAGGTGGGTGGTGAGCACGCTCGCCGGATCGACCACGGTATAGCCGCGGAACACCGCCTCGTCCTTCGCGGCCGGCTCGATCCACAGCGCGGGCAGGCCGAAGGCTGGCTCCTGAGTGGGCTCGCCGGCCAAATCCGGCAGGCCGCCCTTCGGATTCATCGCCAGCAGCCGGGTCGGGCGAAGCTGACCCCGTCCGGCCTCGATCTCCTTGATTCGCACGACGTAGCTCTCGGCCGCGAGCTCCATGTTGTCCTGGATGCGCACGGGGGGGAGGACAAAGCCCATCTCGCTGGCGATGCTGCGGCGCAACGCCTTGATTTGCTCGGTCAGCCGTGCCTGCCCGCCGCCGGCCAGCGCCAATAGCCCATAGCCAAGCTCCAAGCGGATCAGGTCGATGCGAAGCTGATCGCTGATCGGCGGCTCTAGCGGCGCGGCCGGCACGGCGGGGGCGAGTTCGGTCTTCGTCGGCGGGTGCTTGTGGCGCATCCAGGCCCCGCCTCCGGCCAGCCCGGCGAGCGCCAGGAACGGCAGCGCCGGCAAGCCAGGCATCAGCGCCAGCACGGTCGCGGCACCGGCGGCGAGCGCCAACGGCTTGGGGCTGTTGCCAAGCTGGGCGATCAGCGCGGCGTCGGCGCTGCCCTCCATGCCGCCTTTGGTGACGACCACGCCGGCGGCGATGGATACCAGTAGCGCTGGGATTTGTGAAACCAGGCCGTCGCCCACGGTGAGCGTGGTAAAGGTCGAGAGCGCGTCCGCCAGCGCCATGCCGTGCTGGGCGACGCCGATCGCCAGCCCGCCGATGATGTTGATGGAGGTGATGATAAGCCCCGCCACGGCGTCGCCGCGCACGAACTTGGCGGCGCCGTCCATCGCGCCGTAGAAGCCGCTCTCCTCCTCCAGCTCGCGCCGGCGCTTGCGGGCCACCTTCTCGTCGATCAGCCCGGCCGAGAGATCGGCGTCAATCGCCATCTGCTTGCCCGGCATCGCGTCCAGGCTGAACCGCGCCGCGACCTCGGCGATGCGTCCCGAGCCCTTGGTGATGACCATGAAGTTCACCACCAGCAGGATGGTGAACAGGATCACCCCGATCAGCACATCCCCGCCCATCAAGAACCCGCCGAAGGCGGCCACCACATGCCCCGCCGCCAGCGGCCCCTCCGCGCCACGGCTGAGGATGCAGCGCGTGGTCGCGACGTTGAGCGAAAGCCGCAGCAGCGTGGTGAGCAGCAGCAAGGTGGGGAAGCTCGTAAAGTCGAGAGGTCGGGTCAGGAACAGCGCCACCATCAGCACCAGCACGGCCCCGGTGATCGACAGCGCGAGGCCGAGATCAAGCAGCACCGGCGGCAACGGGAGCACCAGCACCGAGAGCAGCGCGACGACGCTGAGCGCGAGCCCGACATCGGTGCCGGGAGCGAAGCGGCGGAGGCGGGCGAGGGCGGGCGGAAGGGTGAGGGCGGCAGCCATTGCTAAAACCGTCGCCTATTACTGTCATGGCCGGGCTTGGCCCGGCCACCCACGTCTTTCACGCGGGCAGCATAGACGTGGGTGCCCGGCCCAAGGCCGGGCATGACGTGTATCTGATGCATCATGCGATCTGATCGAGCAAATCGAGCCACTCGGGATTCATCCGCACGATTAGCCGCGCTTTCCACGCGCGTGGCCAATGCTTGATGTTCTTCTCGCGTTGTATGGCGTCCTCAATCCGATCGTGCCTTTCGAAATACACCAACCGCTCCAACCCGTACCGTTTCGTAAAACCCTCCGCGACTTCCTCCCGATGCTCCCAGACGCGCCGCGCCAAATCCCCCGTCACACCCACGTACAACGTCCCGTTCGCCCGATTCGTCATCACGTACATCCACCCGCTCACGCCGCTGGCACGCCCTGCGCCGGCGGCGGCACTGCGATCCCCTGTGCCGCGTACTCGCGAAGCTTGTTGCGCAAGGCGCGGATCGAGATGCCCAGGATGGTCGCGGCGTGGGTGCGGTTGCCGAGAGTGTGGCCTACCGTCTGTAGGATCAGGTCGCGCTCCACCTCCTCCATCGTGCGCCCAACCAGCCCCGCCACGCCGCTCGCGACTGGCGCCGCGGCGGCATTCGCGGGCGGCGCAACCTCTATCGCCTCTGGCCCGACCTCCGCGCCCTCGGCCAGCAGCACCGCGCGATGGATCGTGTTCTCCAGCTCGCGCACGTTGCCCCGCCAGCCATGCGCGGTCAGCATCGAAAGCGCGGCTGGCGAGAGCGGGCGGAAGGGAACCCCGTTCACCTCGGCATAGCGGCGCGCGAAATGCTCGGCGAGCGGCGCGATGTCGCCGGGGCGCTCGCGCAGCGGCGGCACGCGCAGGTTCACCACGTTCAGCCGGAAATAGAGATCCTCGCGGAACGTGCCGCGCTCCGCCTCGCGCGCCAGGTCGCGGTTGGTGGTGGCGAGGATGCGGACATTCACCTTCACCGGCCCCGCGCCGCCCAAGCGGTCGATCTCGCGCTCCTGCAAGGCCCGCAGCAGCTTCGCTTGCAGGCGCAGGTCCATCTCGCTCACCTCATCGAGCAGCAGCGTGCCGCCATCCGCCGCCTCGAACTTGCCGATCCGGCGGGCAAGCGCGCCGGAGAAGGCGCCCCTCTCATGCCCGAACAGTTCGGATTCAAGCAGGGTCTCCGGGATCGCGGCGCAGTTCAGCGCCACGAATGGTCCGGCGGAGCGGCGCGAGCGGCGGTGGATGTGACGCGCCAGCACCTCCTTGCCAGTGCCGGATTCGCCGCTGATGAGCACCGATGCCTCGGATCCCGCCACCTGCTCGGCGCGGCGCACCGCCGCCTGCATCAACGGGTCGCGCGCGATCAGCGCATGGCTCTCGCCAGCAGCGGCGGTGAGGATGGCGGCGATCAGATCCGGATCGGGCGGCAGGCTCAGGAACTCGCGCGCGCCATCGCGGATCGCGCGCACCGCCGCCTCCGGGTCGTCGCCGGTGCCGCAGGCGACCACGGGAACCGCGATCCGCTCGGCGGCGAGCGCGCGCACCAGCACGCCCACGTCATGGCGAATGTCGCAGAGCACAAGATCGGTGCGGGCATCAGCGCGCAGCCGCGCGAGCGCGCCGGCGATGTCGTCGGCCTGGTCGAGCTTGGCGCCGCGCGACATGGCGATGCGCCCCGCTTGTCCCAACTCTCCCGACAACGAGCCGATGATGAGGACTCGCATGGCCGCCCTCTCAGCCTACCCGGTCGGCCTTGACGATTTCCGTCATCGTCACTCCCAGCCGGCTGTCATCGACCATCACCACCTCGCCACGCGCGACCAGGCGATTGTTCACGTAAACGTCGATCGCCTCGCCGAGCTTGCGATCGAGCTCCACCACCGCGCCACGGCCGAGCTTGAGGAGCTGGCTCACCTGCATCGTTGCCTTGCCGAGCACCGCGCTGACGGTGACGGGGACATCGTAGACCGCCTCCAAGTCGCGGGCGGAACGCGGCGAGCCTGTCTCTGGCCCGCCCGAGGCTGGGTCGGGCAGTTCGGATAGCTGCATCTCATTCGACATGCTTGATCTCCCGGCTTTGCGCGCTGAGCAGCCCGGCCGGGGCCAGCGCGGCGGCCACTTCCTCCCACAGCACCGCGCCGTCGCGCGCGGCTGCCCCACCCTGCCAGCGCACGCGCACATCGCCCGGCCCCATCGCTGGGTCGGGCACAACGCGCACCCGGTTCGCCTCGTCGGGAAGGACGCGCGCGACCTCCTGGGCCAGGGAAGGGGCGGTGCGCGGGTTCGCACGCACCACGATCTCCGGCTCGAACCTGAGACCGGGCAGCAATGCGCGGAGCACCGCCTGCGCCTCCGCCGGCCCGTGCCGGGCGTTGAGAGCGGGGAACAGCGCGGCCAAGGTGTCGAGCAGCAGCCGCGCGAGTGCGCTGGCCGCCGCCTCGGCCTGCGCCAGCAGTTCCGGACGCAGCAGTGCCATCGCGCTGGCCATGGAAGTCGCGGCCTCGGCAAGCGTCCGAGTGGCCGAAGCCTCGGCTTCGGCACGCCCGGACGCGTGGCCCTCGGCCCAGGCATCGGCACGCGCGGTGGTGATGTCCGCCTCGGTCGATCCGCGCGGTACGAGATTCGGGGCGATGACCTCCGGCTCCGGCGCGTGCGGCGCGTCGAAATCCTCCTCGAACAGAGGGCCTGCCTGGCCGCGCCGGCGCATGGCCGCACTCAACAGCCCGTCCATTTAGAACACCAGCTCCTCGTCCTTGCTCTCGACAATCTCGATCGTGCCCTGCGCGGCAAGCTCCTTCGCCAGCGCTATGATTGAAGCCTGGGCTTCGTCCACCACGCGCAGCTTGACCGGACCCAGGGCAGCGATCTCTTCGTTCAGCATTTTCGCCGCGCGCGCAGATAGATTAGAGAAGAACAAATCACGCAATTTGTCGGACGCGCCTTTCAGCGCCAGTGGCAGCTTCTCTTTGTCGATCTCGCGCAGCAGCACCTGCACGCTGGCCGGCGTCAGACGTTGGAGGTCGTCGAAGGTGAACATCAACCCCTTGATCCGCTCAGCGGAGTCGCGGTTGCGCTCCTCCAGCGCCGCCATGAACCGGCTCTCGGCCGCGCGGTCGAGATTGTTGAAGATGTCAGCGACCATCTCATGCGCATCACGGCGGGTGCTGCGCGCCAGGTTCGACATGAACTCGGTGCGCAGGGTTTTCTCAACGCCGTCAAGCACTTCTTTTTGGATGTTCTCCATGCGCAGCATACGCATCACCACCTCCACGGCGAACGCTTCCGGAAGCAGGGCCAGCACGCGCGCGGCATGTTCGCTGCGAATCTTGGACAGCACGACAGCGACAGTCTGCGGGTATTCATTCTTGAGATAGTTCGCGAGCACCGCCTCGTTCACATTGCCAAGCTTGTCCCACATGGTCCGGCCGGCGGGGCCGCGGATCTCCTCCATGATCTGCGCGACGCGCTCGCGCGGCAGCGCCTTCATCAGCATCCGCTCGGTGCTTTCGAAGTTGCCGACCAAGGTGGCGGAGGCGCCAATGCTTTGGGCGAAGTCGGCGCAGAGCTGCTCCACCACGTCGGCGCGCACCATGCCGAGCTGCGCCATCGAGGACGAGATCTCCTTGATCTCGTCCTCGTGCATCCGGGCGAACATCTGGCCGCATCTCTCCTCGCCCAGCGCCAGCATCAGGATTGCCGCCTTCTGCACGCCGCTCAGGCTGGCGTAGTCGTCAATCCGACGCATCCTAGCCTGCCTCCCGGCTGATCCAGCCGCGCACAACGTTCAGGGTATCCTCGGGGTGGCGCTCCACCAGGTCGGCGACGCGGCGGATCGAGGAGGCCCGCATCTGGCCCTCGACCTGGGCGAGGCTCACCATGCTTTCATCTTCCAGCAGCGCCGGCACGCTCGGCGCGTCGAGCGGGGTGGCAGCGGCGTGGCCAGACATGACTTGCCGCGCCGCACCCGTGCCAGCATCGACGGCGCCCGCCAACAGGCTGCTGCCGCCATCGGGCAGGGGCGCGGGCGCGAGCGTGGTCAGGCGAGCCACCATCGGGCGCAAGACCGTGAGCAGAGCCACGACGCCAATCAGACCGAACAGCGCGATCTCAGCCAGCCGCATGACATCGGACTTTTCCACATGCATACCGAGCAGCGAGGGCTTCGCGGGCTCCGGCACGTCCTCCGCCACGAAGGGCATGGCTTCGACCTTCACCTCGTCGCCGCGCTTGGCGTCGAAGCCGATCGCCGTCCTCACCAGATCACCGATGCGCGCGAGATCGGCGTCGGAATGGGTCTTCGCGGAGTCGACCATGACCGCCAGGCTGATGCGCCCGATCTGCGGCTGCTCATGGATCAGCGTGCGCACCGTCTTGCTGATCTCGTAGTTCGTCGTCTGCTCCTGACGGTTCTCCTCGCTGCCGGCACCGCTCGACGCCGGCTCGGCATTGGGGAGGTTATTCTGCACCGAAACGGTTTGTGCGGCTTCCGTGTTCTTGCTGGCCGTGGTGACACTCTGTTCGCTGCGCGGCACCTGCCCGTCGGGATCATACCTTTCCTGCGTCTCGCGCACTTGGTCGTAGTCCATGCGCACCGCCGCCTCGGCGCGCACATGGCCGGGGCCGAGGCTGCGCTCCAGCATCTCCTCCACGGCGCGCGCCACGCGCAGCTCCGTCGCGCGGCGCATCTCGTCGCCTGACAGGGCGCCACCGCCCACGGCATCGACCGGGCTGCCGGCGCGGGCGAGCAGCTCGCCCCGCGAGTCGACGATGGCGATGTCGCGCGGCTTCAGCCCTGGGACGGCGGCGGCGACAAGGTTCAGGATCGCCTGCACTCCTTCCCGGTCGAGCCGCGTCGCGCCGGCCATGGTCAGCAGCACGCTCGCCCGCGCGCTCTGCTGCTCGTGCGCGAAGGGCTCCCGGCGCGGCAAGACCAGATGCACGCGCGCGCCCCGCACGCCGGCGATGGCGCGGATGCTGCGGGCGAGCTCGCCTTCGAGGGCGCGGGTCTGGGCGATTTGCTGCTCGAAATCGGTGCTGGTCAGCCCACCGGCGCCACGGTCGAACAGCTCGTAGCCGACGGACCCACCGGATGGCAGTCCGGCCTTGGCCAGCGCCAAGCGCGCTTGCGGCACCAGATCCGCCGGCACCATGATCGCGGTCCCGCCAGCGCCAAGCTGGAACGGGATATGCTGGTGGCTGAGCTGTTCGGTGGCCTGCGCGGCATCGTTGAGGTCGAGCCCGCCATACAGCAACGCCGTCGGCGGACGCCCGGACGTCACGGCGAGCATTACGAGCAGCCCCAACACGGCGGCGCCGACCACCCCCATGGCCGCGAGCCGCACCGGGCCAAGCGCGCGCAATCCCTGGATCAGGGCCTGCACGGGGCGCGGACTCCCTGCATTGGGTGCTTGGATTGCATCGCGAGCCGGCTCCGGGGGCGTTTTGCCGCCGCGACACTAGGCAGGGTTTATTACCCGCCCGTTAACAACCCGGCAGAAACTGCCTGCCGGGGCTCATCCCTTCATTCACCTCGCTGGCCAGGCCACCCGCGCGAGGCAGGCGTGGCTCAAGCCTCGAAACCCCCGATCCGGCAATCGCGAAGGATGTCCGGCTTGAACCGTAGCCCATGGCCCGGCGCCTCAGGCGGCCGCAGCATACCGTTCAGCGGAACGGCGGGATCGACCCAGAGATCGTCGTTCCAGTCCATGTATTCGAGATAGTTCGCGTTAGGGATCGATGCCAGCACGTGGACGGCGAGCTCGTGGAAGCAATGCGGCGCGATCTGAATCCCCCATGTATCGGCGACCGCCGCGATCTTCCGCATCTCAGTCAGGCCGCCCCGCATCGGATCGGGCTGCAAAATCGGCGTGCTTGGGTGTTCAAAGAAGGGGCGCAGGTCGAATCGGGTGAAATGGCTTTCGCCGCCGACCACGCGCGTGCTCAGCGCGTTCGCGACCCGGCGATAGCCGCTGAAGTCCTCGCAGACGACCGGCTCCTCAAGCCAGTAGATATCCGCTTCGTCGAGATGCCGGCCAGCCTGGATCGCGGTGTCGGCGGTCCAGCCCATGTTCACATCGACCATGATCTCGACCTCCGGGCCGAGCGCGTCCCGCATCGCATGGACATTCCGCACGTCCTCGCGCCAGGGTCGGATGTGGGCGACCTGCATCTTGACGGCGTTCAGCCCCATATCGGTGAAATGCCGGGCGCGTGCGATCATCCCGTCGCGGCCAAGCCCGCGCCAGCAGCCAGAGCCGTAGGCAGGCACGGCGTCGCGGCACTTGCCCCAGAGCCGATAGAGCGGCAGGCCGGCTTTCTTCCCAACGATATCCCACAAAGCGATATCGGCCGCCGACAGACAGAATACCGCGATGCCCGCGCGGCCAACCCAATAGGTGCTCTTCCAAAGGCTCTGCCAGATGCCCTCGATCTCGGTGGCGTCGCGGCCCAGAAGCTGCGGCGCGATCAACTCCCGCATACAGGCGTCCAGGGTCTCAAGCCCGCCCGCGAGCGGCTGGAGGTAGCCCATGCCGGCGATGCCGCCGCTTGTCTCGATGTCGAGCACGAGCAGCTCGCGATGCGTGGGAGGCATGATGCCGTTGGCCGGCGGTTCGCCCGCCCAGGGAATGCGCAGCAAGGTCGTGCGAACCGCCGCGATCGTGGTGTCGTCCATCGAGTTCTCTCCGTAAAAGGCTGCCGTCGCGGTCTAGGCGGCTCGTTATCAGTCCCCGACGGCGCCAACTTGGCTGGGCCGCCGCTGAATGATCGGAGGGATGCGCAGGCCGAACGCCGCGACGATCGCGGACATCGCCGCGAAGCCGGCGAGCGCGTACAGCCCCCCGCTGTAGCTGCCGGTCAGGTCTCGGGCCCAGCCAACGATCGACGGACCAAAATAGCCGCCGAGATTGCCAAGGGAGTTGATCCAGGCGACCGCTGCGGCAAGCGCCGAGCCGCTCAGGAACATGGACGGCATCGCCCAGAATGGCCCCTTGCTGCCGTAGAAGCCGATCGCCGCGACCGACATTCCGACCAGCGACCAATAGGTTCCGGTGGTCCACCCGGCAACGATCAATCCAATCGTGGATACGACACAGGCCCAGAACAGGTTCCAGCGGCGCTCGTGCATCCGGTCCGAGACGTAGCCCCACGTCACCATGCTGATGGCCGCCAGCAGGTACGGGATCATCGTGGCGAAGCCCACCTGCATGTTGCTCAGGCCGAGTTCCTTGATGATCTGTGGGATGAACAGCGCCATGCCGAGGCTGGCGGTGACAATGCCGAAATATTGCAGAGAGATCAGCAGCACCTTTGGAGTAAAAAGCCCTTGGAGGAGGCTGAACGTCCGGACGGCCTCCTTCTGCCGCCGCTCGCTGGCCAGCTCGGCCGCCAGCCAGTCACGCTCCTGCGGTGTGAGCCAGCGCGCCTGTTCAGGCTTGTCGGTCAGGTAGAGCAGCACGCCGAGGCCCAGCAGGACGGTCGGCACTGCCTCAAGGATGAACAGCCACTGCCAGCCGGCGAGACCTCCGAAGCCGTCGAGTTTCAGGATCGCCGTCGAGACTGGCGCACCGAGCGCGATGGCGAGCGGCAGCGCGACGGTGAAGCCAGCCACGATGCGCGCCCGGTGATGTTCGGGGAACCAATACGAGAAATACAGCACGATGCCGGGATAAAAACCGGCTTCGGCGACGCCGAGCAGGAAACGCAGGATGCCGAAGCTGACGGCGCCCCCAGCGAAGGCGGTGGCCGCCGACAGCAGGCCCCAGGAGATCATGATCCGCGCGATCCATAGCCGCGCGCCCACCTTTTCCATGATGATGTTGCTGGGAACCTCGAACAGCACGTAGCCCCAGAAGAAGGCGCCGGCGGCCATGCCATAGCTGGCCGGCGTGAGACCGATCGCCTTGTTCATCGTGAGGGCGGCGAAGCCCACGTTGATGCGGTCCACATAGCAGAAGAAATAGGTGACGATGGCGAACGGCAGCAGCCGCAGATACGCCTTGCGCAGCGTCGTCTGCTCGACCGTGCGGACCATGCTGCTCCTCCCGGTGCCGTGTGCCTCACTCGCGAGAGAGTGTGAGCGGCTTCTCGAAGCCGGGCAATAGAAGCCAGAGCAGCTAAGCTGCCGCCTTCTCCTTGAGCACGTCCTTGATGTCGCTGAACCCAAGCGCCGGATTCAGCTCGACCGTGCGGCGCATCATGAAGGCGGAGGTGGCGAGGAACACCGGGTCGCCGTCCACGTCCTCGGCGATGGCGCCCCGGTTCTCGGCCACGAAGCGGGCCAGCTTCTGCTTGTCGGGCGAGGACACCCAGCGCGCGACCGCGTAGGGCACGGCCTCGAAACCGATCGCCACGCCGTACTCCGCGCCGAGCCGCGCCTGGAGCACGTCAAGCTGCAACGTGCCGACGACGCCCACGATGGGCGGCGAGCCGTCGAGGGGGCGGAAAAGCTGAACCACGCCCTCCTCGGCGAGTTCCTGGAGCGCCTGCCGCAGCTTCTTCGCCTTCATCGCATCGTCCAGGCGCACGCGGCGCAGGATCTCGGGCGCGAAATACGGCACACCGAGGAAGTTCAGGTCGTCCCCGTCGGTGAGCGTATCGCCGATGCGCAACGTGCCATGATTGGGGATGCCGACGACATCGCCGGCGAATGCCTCCTGAGCCAACTCGCGCTCGCGAGCGAAGAAGAATTGCGGCGCGTGCAGCGGAATCAGCTTGCCGGTGCGCACCTGCCTGAGCCGCATCCCGCGCGCCAGCCTTCCCGAGCAGACGCGGGCGAAGGCGATGCGGTCGCGGTGGTTGGGGTCCATGTTCGCTTGGATCTTGAAGACGAGTGCCGTCAGCCTCGGCTCGGTCGCCTGCACCGCGCCGATATCGGCCGGCTGCGCGCGCGGCGCCGGGCCGTATTCGGCGAGGCCCGCGAGCAGGTCGGCCACGCCCGTGCCCTTGATGGCGGAGCCGAAATAGACCGGCGTGAGATGACCTTCCAGGAAGCTCTGCCGATCGAACTCCGGCAACGCGGACTGCACCAGATCGACCTCCTCGGCCAGCGCGACCAGGCGCGGGTCGGACTGCGAGAGATCGGCCTTCAGGCGCAGGTCGCGCGCGCGCAGGTCATAGGTGCCGACGAAATCCGCCGCCCGTCCGACGGGCCAGGCGACGGGCGCGGTGTCGAGGGCGAGCGTCGAGGCGATCTCGTCCAGAAGCTCCAGCGGGTCGCGACTCTCGCGGTCCATCTTGTTGATGAAGGTGACGATCGGGATGTCGCGCAGGCGGCAGATCTCGAACAGCTTGCGCGTGCGCGCCTCGATCCCCTTGGCGGCGTCGATCACCATGACCGCGGAATCAACCGCGGTCAGCGTGCGGTACGTGTCCTCGGAGAAGTCCTCGTGGCCAGGCGTGTCGAGCAGGTTGAACACGCAGCCCGCGTGCTCGAACGTCATCACCGAAGTGACGACGGAGATGCCGCGCTCGCGCTCGATCCCCATCCAGTCGGACCGCGTGCGCCGGCGCTCGCCCTTGGCGCGCACCGACCCGGCGAGCTGGATCGCTCCGCCGGCGCGCAGGATTTGTTCGGTGAGCGTGGTCTTGCCGGCATCGGGGTGGGAGATGATCGCGAAGGTGCGGCGGCGGCCGATCTCGGCCGTGAGGTTGGTCATAGGGCCTGCGGCATTGCTGTGTTTTCATCGTCATGCCCGTGACAAGCACGAGCATGGCGGCGTTCGCGGGCGGTCCTGGTCAGCGTGAGTAGTACTCAACCACCAGGTTGGGCTCCATCTGCACCGGGTACGGCACGTCCGAGAGCTTCGGCGCGCGCAAAAACCGGCCTTTCATCGCGCGGTGATCGACCTCGATGTATTCGGGCGTGTCGCGCTCGGTGCTTTGCGCCGCGTCCAGCACGACGGCGAGCTGCTTCGAGCGTTCCTTCACCTCGATCGTGTCGTTGTCCTTGACGAGATACGAGGGGATGTTCACGCGCCTGCCGTTGACCAGGATGTGCCCGTGCGAGACGAACTGACGGGCGGCGAAAGGGGTGATCGCGAACTTCATGCGATACACGACCGCGTCCAGCCGGCGCTCCAGCAGATCGATCAGGTTCTCGGACGTGTCGCCCTTGCGGCGCACCGCCTCCTCGTAATATTTGCGGAACTGCTTCTCGCCGATATTGCCATAATAGCCCTTCAGCTTCTGCTTGGCCGCGAGCTGAACGCCAAAATCCGTCACCTTCTTGCGCCGCTGCCCGTGCTGGCCGGGGCCGTAATCGCGCTTGCCGATCGGCGACTTGGGCCGCCCCCAGAGGTTCACGCCCAGGCGGCGGTTGATCTTGTACTTGCTCTCGACGCGCTTGGTCATGCCGCGCGGATTCCCTTGCTGCCCTTGTTGCACCGGTAGGCCGCGCATGGCGGCGGGCGCGGGCTCCCAAGGCCCGTCCGCGTTCCCGGCAGTGGCGGGCCTATAGAGGGCGGTGCGAGGGATGTCAACGAAGCAGGACTCTCCAAAGATTGATCGCGACCGAGGACATCCATTGCGATGCCGTGGCGTTGATCTCGTTGCAATGACGAAGCGATGGCATCGGCGCTGGTGGCTGCTGGGCCTTCTGCCGGTTTTGGTGATCGGCGGCGGCGTGGTGGCATGGCAGGTAGCTCAGTCGTCCCTGCGGCACATCGTGGAGGCGCGCGCCTCCGCCGCTCTTGGCCGCAAGGTCAACATCGACCGCCTACATTTCAGCCCCGGACGGATCGCCACCCTGACCGCCGACGACGTGGTGATCGCCAATCCCGAGGGTTGGCCCGCGGGCGATCCGCCCCTGGCGGACATCAAGCACCTGGTCATCCGGCTTGATCTTTGGACCTACCTCCGCCACCGCCAGATCGACATTCCAGAAATCGACGTCCAGCAGCCGCATGTCTTCGCCGCCGAGAAGCCGGACCACGCGGCGAACTATCATCTCGCGATGGCGAGCTCTGGCGGCTCCGAGACGCGCATTGGTACGCTTCGCATCGAGGGTGGCGAGGTCCATGCCGTGCTGGCACCGCTGCGGGCTGATTTCACGGTGGCGGTGCGGACCGAGCAGGCGCCGGACCGTCCGGCCGCGCTGCTCGCGGACGCGCGCGGCACCTACGCCGGCCAGCCGATCCAGGCCAGCATGGCGGGCGGCGCCATCCTGGGGCTGCGCGATGCCACGCATCCCTGGCCCATCAACCTGCGCATCGCGAACGGCCGCACCGAGGCGCGGTTAGAGGGCAGCGTCGCGCAGCCCTTGGCCCTCGCCGGCGCGCAGCTCCGCCTTCAATTCGCCGGCCCAAGCCTCAGCACGCTGCGCCCGCTGACCGGCATCGCCCTGCCCGAGACGCCGCCGTTCCAACTCTCCGGCACGCTCGACTTCGCCGATCACCGCGTCCGCTTCCACGACATCGCCGGGCGCGTGGGGTCGAGCGACCTGGGGGGCACGATCACGGTCGAGCCGGGCGAGCCCCGGCCGGTCGTGCAGGCGGAGCTTGCCTCGCGCGCCGTTGATCTCGCGGACCTTGGCGGGTTCGTGGGCGCCCCGCCCGGACACGAGGCGGCCAAGCCTCGCGCTAGGCACGGCCTATTGCCGGACACCAAGCTGAGCCTGCCGCAGTTCCACTACGCGGACGTCCACCTCCGCTACAAGGCGACCGCCATCAAGGGCAGGTCGATGCCGCTCGATGACCTTTCGGCGGCGCTCGATATCGTCAACGGCGAGGTGGCGCTGCACCCAGTCAGCTTTGGCGTGGGCGTGGGGCGCATCCGTTCCAGTGTTCGGCTGACGCCAGCTAACGGGCTGATCCGCGCCGCCGCCGAGGTGGATTTCCAGCAGATAGACGTGGCGAAGCTGATGGCAGCGACCCGCGCTTTCCAGGGCGCTGGTGCGTTGAGCGGTAGCGCACGTATCGGGGGAACAGGCGATTCCATCGCGGCGATCGCGGCGGACGGCAACGGCGAGATCGTACTGGGAATGGCCGGCGGCGACCTCAGCGCCTTGCTGGTCGATCTGTCGGGGCTCGAGTTCGGCAACGCGCTTCTCTCGGCACTTGGTATGCCGAAGCGGACCCAAGTCGAGTGTCTCGTGGCCGATTTCGTGCTCGAACGCGGGGTGCTGCGCTCCCGCGCGCTGATCCTGGACACCACCGAGGCGGTCGTGCGCGGCACGGGGACCATCAGCCTGCGCGACGAGGCGATAAACCTGACGATCCGAACCGCGTCCAAGCATTTCACCATCGGGAGCCTGCCAGGGCCAATCTTCATCTCAGGCACGATGCTGCATCCGCGCGTGGTTCCTGGTGCGGAAGTCGCGGCGCGCGCCGGCGCGGCCGGTGCGCTCGCTGCGCTGCTGCCGCCCTTGGCGGTGCTGCCCACGATCCAGTTCGGCACCAAGGACCAGCATCGCTGCCAGGCCTTGCTGGTACAGGCACACGCGCAAGCGCCCGGCACCAAGCCGCCACTGCCACAGGGGCGCGGCGTGACGCGGCTCAGCCCCAGAGCATCAGCGGCGCCAGGACCAAGGTGATGAGAGTGTCGGAATAGCGCTAGCAGCGTCGTGCGTCTTTCCTTTCGGGCGATCTCCGTATCTCATGGGGGAGGGGAGAGCAGGCCCATGAACGAGATCGACACGGTTCTGCGCCGGGCGGTGGACCAGGGCGAGGTGCCGGGCGTGGTGGCGATTGCCGCCACCAAGGATGCCGTTCTCTACGAGGGCGCATTCGGCCGGCGCAGCCTCGCGGAGACAGGGCCGATGGACATGCTCACCGTGTTCCGCATCGCCTCCATGACCAAGGCGATCACCGCTGCCGCGGCGATGCAGTTGGTCGAGGCCGGACGGCTCGCGCTCGATCAGCCGGCCGGCGAGGTGGTGCCCGGCCTCTCCGCGCCGCAGGTGCTAAAGGGGTTCGACTCTGCCGGGCGCCCCAGCCTGCGCCCTGCCCAAGGCACGATCACGCTGCGCAACTTGCTGACGCACACTTCCGGGTTCGGCTACGATATCTGGAACGCGGACCTGCTGCGCTATCACCGCGAGACCAGCACGCCGGCCCCGCGCACCGGCAAGCTCGCCGGGCTGAGTATGCCTCTGACCCATGATCCGGGAACGCGCTGGCAGTACGGCATCGGCATCGACTGGGTCGGCCGCATGATCGAAGCGGCGACAGGCCAGGATTTGGAGAGCGTATTCCGCGCGCGCCTGTTCGCTCCTTTGGGGATGCGCGATACCAGCTACTTGGTCCATCCCGATATGCTGCCGCGCCTTGCCGCCGTACATGCGCGCACGCCAGCGGGATTGCAGCCGCTCGACTTGGAGCCGAATCCGCCGCGCGAATTCTTTCCAGGCGGCGGCGGACTGCACTCGACGGCGCGCGACTACATCCGTTTCCTGCGGATGCTGCTGGGCGGCGGCGCGCTGGACGGCGCGCGCCTGCTGCGTCCCGAAACCGTGGCATTGATGCTGCAAAACCACATTGGCGAGATCGACGTGGAGCCGATGGTCTCCGCCGTTCCCGCCTCGTCCAACAATGTCGATTTGTTCCCCGGCACAAGGCAGAAATGGGGCCTCAGCTTCCTGATCAATACCGAGGCCGTGCCCGGCGGGCGCAGCGCCGGCAGCGTCGCCTGGGCGGGGCTGAACAACACCTACTACTGGCTCGACCCGAATAGGGGGGTGGCGGGCGCGATCTTCACCCAGATCCTGCCCTTCGCCGATCCCGCTGTGCTGCGCTTGCTCCAGGAGTTCGAGCGCGCGGCGTATCGAGCTTTGGGATCGGCGTGACGCACGCAGGTTAGGGACGAAGGCGTAGGCGTCCATCGCCGCCGGTTGGTGTCAGGCTCCGAGACGTTCCGCCATGTCCTCGATATCAGCCGCAACCACGTCCCACTCCGCATCGGCGGTGAAGTCGCGGGACTGGTGCGGGCCGTATTCCGAAGGGCGCGGGAAGAACGCGGTCAGTAGCCCGCATTGCCGCGCCGCCGCCAGATCTCCGTTATGCGCCGCCGCCATCATCACTTGGGCGGGCGCGAGGTCGAGAAGGCGGCACACGCCGAGATAGGTCTCCGGATCCGGCTTGTAGTGGCCGAACAGGTCGGAGCCGAACACCATGTCCCAGGGCAGCTTGGCGTGCTTGGCCATGTTGGTCAGCAGCGAGACGTTGCCGTTCGACAGCGGGCCGATGATGAAGCGCTGCTTGAGCCGGGTCAGGCCCGGCACGGCATCGGGCCAAGGAGTGAGCCGATGCCAGCCCCGGTTGATATGCTGGTGGTCCGTTTCGGAAAGGCCGGTGATGCCGAATTCCTCGATCAGCCGGTCGAGCGAGGCGCGATGCAGGTCGTCGAGCTTGGTCCACGGAATCTCGCCGGTCCGCACCCGGCTCATCGAGGGCTGGTACGCGGCGCGCCAAGCATCCACGAGGCCCGCCCAGTCGGCGCCAATTCCCCTCTCCTGGCCGAAGGCGGTCAGCTCCGCGATCAGACTGCCGCGCCAATCAACCACCGTGCCAAACGTGTCGAAGACGATCGCAACGGGCTGGCTCTGGGGCATGGCAGGCTCCTCTCACGGACGGACTGGCAGGACCAGAAATCGCTCCACTCGCTCCTCGATCACCACGGTCGGATGCACGGCTTCGACCATGCGCTTGATATCCTCGAAGGAGGGCATACGCCAGACATAGACCGCGCCCGCGAACTGGGTGGACAGCCAGGGCACCCACATCTCCCCGAAGGAATCGTGGAACATCAGCAATCGACCCGTCCCCTGGGCGCAGGCCGTTGGCTGGACCTTGAACCCACGCTCCCCCACAAGCGCCGGGTCGACCCGCAACGACACGGCGGGAGGCGGCACATGCACGGGGCAGGAGGCGGTGGGGGTCTGATCGGCCTCTGTCAGCGTCAAGCCGGAGAGCCGGCCCAGATCGCCGACATGGTCCTCGTGATCCGGCGCGTGGCCCAGGAACTCCGGCTCGGCCGGCAACCCCAGGCGCTGCATCACGGCGCGATAGCCGGTGTATGCGCCGTGCCGGTCCCAATGCGTATC
>DATFDN010000326.1:0-5247 GCA_035252035.1 Acetobacteraceae bacterium
TCGGGGAAGGGCTGCGCATCGTCAATCCGTTTCTTGCGGCGAGCTGACCGGGATTGGCGCCGGCGCAGCCTAATGCTGTGACTCCCGGCGCGCTTACGGGTCAGACTTGGGTGGGACGGGCTGGTTGACCGTGCCGCCGAATTCCCGTGCGGCGTACGGCTCGGTCGACTCGCCATTCAATTCAGCGAGCCGCGCCAGCAGCCATGGCTCGGGCCGGCCGAAGCTGAGGCGCCGGACCGCCACAGGGGAGGATTTGAGCTGGGGCTGATGGCTGACCGGATCGCGCGCGTACCAGGTGTGCTGGTTGGCGGATTGGCTGCCCTGGCCGTAATGGAAGGGCACGAACACCTCCCCTCGCCGGACCGTGTCCACGACCATCGCCACGCCTTCCCATCGGCCATTGGGCGAGGTGATTTCCACCAAGTCCCCGAGTGCGATCTCCAACCGCGCCGCGTCGTCGGGATGAATCTCGACATAGGCGCGTGGCGCGCGCTCGTTCAACGCCGTGGACCGCGCGGTCTTGGTCCGCGTGTGGAAATGATAGACCACTCGGCCGGTGATGAGCGTGAACGGATGCGCGTCCGACACCGGGTTGGGCTGCCGCCGCCAATGCACAGGCTTGAGGAACCCCTTGCCCTTGGGGTCGACGCGCTCGTAATCGCTGCGGGTGTTCTTGTTGCCGGTCAGGAAATCAGCGCCGTAGCTCTCGCATTCATCGATGCCGGTCCAGAACCGCAGATCCTCGTACAGCCGCTCCGAGCCGCGGGGATGCTGCTCGTTGCAGGGCCAGCGCACGGCGCCCATCTCAAGGATCAGGTCATAGGACATGCCCGAATAGTCGCAGGGCCTGCCCTTCGACACTGTCCGCCACTCCTCGAAGGCGTCCTTGGGCGCCCTGAACGGGATCAGCGGCGCTCCGTCGCGGTCCTTGAAGCCAAGCCTGCCCGCGACCTCGACGAAGATGTCGAAGTCGCTCCGCGCCTGTCCCGGCGGCTCGACGGCCTTCAACAGAAGGTTGACGCTGCGCTCCGCGTTCGTGACGCAGCCCGTCTTCTCGCCCCACATCGCCGCTGGAAAATAGATGTCCGCCAGATCGACCGTCTCGGCGTCGATGAACGGGTCTTGGACAACCAGGAACAGCTTCTTGAAGATGCGCTCCGACCGGTTCTGGTCGGGCAAGCTGACCAGCGGGTTCGTGCCGATCACCCACATGAATTCGATCTCGCCGCGTTCGGCGGTCTCCATCATCAGCAAGATGTCCTTCGGCACCTCGGGATGGAACGTGTCGAAGTCCAGGTTCCAGCGCTCGCACAAATCCCGCATCTGAGCTTCGCTGTGCGGGTTGCGGTACCCCGGATAGGAGCCGCCCGCGCCGGCTTCCCGGTTGCACATGGCCGAGGGCTGCCCTGCCATCAGCAGGGAGCCCGCGCCGGGCTTGCCGATGGCCCCCGTGAGCAGATGCACCGTATTCACCAGTGACGACGAGGCGGTCGCCTCGACGCTCTGGTAAAAGCCTTGCAATACGGTCGAAACGACACGCGGCGTCGTGCCGATCCACTCGGCCGCCCTCTCCAGCTCCTCTCGCGCGATGCCGCAGATGTCGGCAACGCGCTCCGGGGGATACTGGCCGGCCACCGCGTTGAGCTCGGCGAAGCCGACGGTGCGTTGCGAGACGAAATCGTGATTGACCCAGCCGCGCTCGATCAGCAGATGGATGACACCATTCATCAAGGCCACGTTGGTGCCAGGGCGCAACTGAAGATGCAGGTCGGCTCCCTGGCGCACGGTCGGGGTTTTGCGAGGGTCGGCGACCATGATGCGGCCGCCATTCTTTTGTTTTGCGGCCAACATGCGTTCCCACAGCACGGTCTGCGCCTCGGCGACATTGTGGCCGTAAAGGCACAGCAGGTCCGCCTGGTCGATATCGACGTAGGAGGCGACGGGGCCGTCCGCACCGAAATTCGCCATGAGTCCGGTCGCGGAGGTGGCGGTACACAGGCGGGTGTTGCCGTCGATGTTCGAGGATTGCAGCCCGCCGCGCCAGAGCTTGCCGAGCGTGTACAACTCCTCGATTGTCAACTGGCCGGAATTGTAGCAGGCGAGGTTCTCGTGTCCCTGGTCCCAGGCGTCCCTGAACTTCTCGATGAAGAAATCCATGGCTTCCGGCCAGCTTACCGGCCGCAGCGGCTCGCCCTTCCCGCGGCGGATCATCGGCGCCGTGCCGCGACGCTTGGCGGTGTTGGCGATCCACCCATGCTCGCCTTTCGGGCCTAGGTGGCCGAAATTGACCGGGTGATCGGCTGATCCGCGCACGCCGACGATCCGGCCATCCTTCACCGCGATATCGAGGCCGCAACCGTTCGAGCATAGGATGCAGGCCGAATGCACCCATGCGTCCGGTTCCCCGGCGATGCCAAGGTTAATGTCGATCCTGGGCTGCATGTGCCTCTCCGTCTTGTTCGGCTCGCCCGCACAGCCGAGGTTCGCCCGAGGCTGGAGGGGATGGCCTGTTTCCGAATCCGCAAACGGACACTGGCCCGTTTGGGTTTGATTCGGTCGAGGATCGCACCAGCCGACAGCCTGGACGGACTACCTTTCTATTCTGAGCTATGGTGACGCGTTAGCATAACCGCGCAAATTTTTCAGCGCACGGCGGCACCCACGACTTGGCTCAGCGCTTGTCGTACATGTCGTGGTGGCGCCACTAGACGCCCGTCTCGTTGCGCCCCTTGGGGGCGCGGTCGAGCCACTGGTACATGGCCCCAGAGGCCGTCCAGTCCGCGCGCGTAGGTGGAATAGGTGTGGTAGGCGACACCATCCTCGACCACGAACGCGCTCATGCCCGGCCTCTCGCGCGTGTACGCGGCCACGTCGGCTCCGGTCATGGCCGCGTTCTGGACGACAGGCTCCGGAACCGTTGTCGCGCCCATCGCGGGAGGCGTCGCGCCGATAGTTGTATTCGACGTCTCTATCGCGCTGTCGCTCCCAGTGATCGAGGCATTGAAGTCGCCGCCGAGCGAGGACGCCCAGGGGAACGTCTCGCCGCGGGTGATTCCTTCGGCGCGCTGAACCGGGTCGCCCTGCGCGACGATGCGCCTGCGCTCGCGCTTCGAGGCATCGCGATGGCGCGGCTTGGCGATCTCGTTCGAGCGAAGGCTCTCCTGCGAAGCGCGGCACGCGCCTTCGGTCCGAGAGAGGCCGTTGCCCGCGCGAGGTGCGTCGTCGCCGAGGCCGAGATCGCGCTCGTCTCGCGCGACCTGCGCTGGCCCGCGAAGGCTCGGCGCGGCGCGGGCGACACTCGAACAACACGGCGACTGGGTGAACGCCGCTCATGCGCGGCATCTTGAGGTCCGGCGACTCCTCCTGATCGGGCGCCTCGACGAGGCCGAGCGCGCGCTCGCTGGGCTCGACCCGGGGCCCTTCCCACCCGCGTCGAGGGCCGTCCACGAGCTGGTCGTCGCGGGAATCGCGCTGCGACGCCTCCGGACGAAAGTGGCCCACGCCGCGCTCGCTCGGGCCGAGCGCGCCGCGCGCCTCGCTCGTACACGTCGTGCGTGACGCACGCACGGTGGTCTCGCTCGCAAGGCGTCCGGTGTTGTTCGCGCTCGCACGCGCGCTGGGCGAAGCATGGCCCGGAGATGTGCCGAGGGGCACGCTCGTCGCGCGGGCATTCCGAGCGAAGCTCGCCGATGACTCGCATCGCGCGCGGTTGCGGGTCGAAGTCGGACGGCTTCGCACGACACTTCGGACACTGGCCAGAGTGAGCGCGACGAAACGAGGGTTTGCGCTGGCGCCGCGCCGCGCGCGCGAGATCGTCGTGCTGGCGCGGCTCATCGAAGAGCAACACGCGGCGGTGCTCGCCTTCCTCGCCGACGGCGAATCGTGGTCGAGCTCGGCCCTGGCGCTTGCACTGGGGGCTAGCCAGCGCACCGTGCAGCGGGCGCTCGACTCGCTTGCGGCGGCGGGCAAGGCGCAGTCGTTTGGCCGAAGGCGAGCGCGTCGTTGGATGACCCCGCCCGTGCCGGGATTCACGACGGCCTTGTTACTCCCCGCTCCACTGGCGAGTGACTAGGATGGCAGCATGAAGCGATCAGCGGGCGAAATCCTCCGTGAATATGGACCCTTTCCGGGTGTCGAGGCCGTGCATGGGGTCACGTATGACGGTCAGCGCGTCTGGTTTGCCGCCGGAGACAAGCTGGCCGCCTTCGATCCGGCGAACGGGAAGGTGCTGCGCTCGATCGATGTCGCCGCGCACGCGGGGACGGCCTTCGACGGCCAGCACCTGTTTCAGATCGCCGAGGATCGCATCCAGAAGATCGAACCCCGAACCGGCCGTGTGCTCGCGACAATTCCGGCGCCTGGCGGCGGCGGTGACTCGGGGCTGGCGTGGGCCGAAGGAACGCTCTGGTGGGGCAGTACCGGGACCGCAAGATCCATCAAGTCGATCCGCGAACCGGGGCGGTTCTCCGCACCATCGAGTCCAACCGCTTCGTCACCGGGATCACCTGGATCGACGAAGAACTCTGGCACGGCACCTGGGAGGGTGACGAGAGCGACTTGAGGCGAGTCGATCCTCAAACGGGGGAAGTCCTAGAAAGGCTTCAGATGCCGCCTGGCGTAGGCGTGTCGGGGCTCGAGTCCGATGGGGGCGAGCAGTTCTTCTGCGGAGGCGGAAGCAGCGGGAAGGTGAGGATCGCCCGCCGGCCTAGAGTAGGACGCGTTTAGGTGGCAGCGGGAAAGCGGCCGTCATTGCGAGCGCAGCGAAGCAATCCAGCCGCTCGGGAGGCTGGATTGCTTCGTCGCTCCGCTCCTCGCAATGACGGGCTTTGTGGTGCTACCTGATCGCATCCCGCTCTAGGCGAGATTCCGCGGCCGGCAGCGGCTCCGAGATCCCTGTCGACTCTGTGAGCAAGTAGTGGAAGCGAGCGGCCTCTATATCACCGATCGAGGGCAGTAATTTCCTGCGACAGAGAGTAGCCTTTAACGAGCGTGCAAAGGCTTCTTTTACAAGGAATTTCTGCTGGAATTGTCGTTTCCCCACCTCACCCCGGCCCTCTCCGCCCCGAGGGGCGGAGAGGGAGAGGAGCCTACTCCCACTCGATCGTTCCCGGCGGCTTGCTGGTAATGTCGTACGTCACCCGGTTGATCCCCCGCACCTCGTTGACGATGCGGTTGGCGACGCGGGCGAGGAAAGCCGCGTCGAACGGATAAACGTCCGCGGTCATGCCATCCGTGCTGGTCACGGCG
>DATFDN010000327.1:0-2410 GCA_035252035.1 Acetobacteraceae bacterium
CTCGGCGATCTCGGGGGCGGACACGGCGATGTCTGACATGGCTCGGGCCTTCTCGACGGGGCCGTGATGGACCGGAAGCTTCTCGACTGGGCACGCGCCGTCAAGGCCGCGCGCCGGCGCCGCGCGCCGACTCTCTGGCTGTTCACCGACGCGCGCCGTCTGCCTGACCCGCGCGCCGTTGTGGCGCGGCTCCCGAAGCGAGGGGCGGGGGTGGTGCTGCGCCATGACACCGATCCGGGGCGGGCGGCGTTGGGGCGTGCGCTTGCCCGCCTATGCCGTGCCCGCCGTCTGGCGCTGGTGGTCGCGGGCGATGCGCGCCTTGCGAACGCCCTGGGCGCCGGCCTGCATCTGAGGGACGGGCGATGGCCCGGCGTTGTCCGGCGAGGGCGCCGGCGGGGGGCGCTGCTGACCAGCTCGGCGCATGGCGCCGTCTCCCTCCGCCGGGCAACCGCCGCGCGAGTAAATTTTGTGTTTTTATCGCCAGCGTTTCCCACGAAAAGCCATCCGGGCGCGGCGGCGCTGGGGGTGGTGCGCTGGACCAGGCTCGCGTCGCGCGCCGCCGTGCCGGTGGCCGCCTTGGGTGGAATTGACGGTGCCAGCGTGCGCCGGCTGCCACGCGCCGCGTGCGCGGGCGCCGGTGCGATTGGTGCGTTGGCCAAATGACACACCTGTGCCGTTTCGGCCACAGCCTTTCGTGATTGCCATGCAATACGGGTTGGCACCGTTGCGGGGTTGCAGGGTTGCTCGCAATATGCCGCCAAAGCCGCGCGGCCGCTCCCCCGCGCCGCGGCGTGGCAGAAACAGGAGGATCATGAATGCGTAAGCTGTTGCTGGCGAGCGCGGCTGTCCTTGGCGGCCTTGCTTCCGGCCAAGCCATCGCCCAGACCCCGCCGCCTGCTCCAGGGCCGCTGCCGCCGACCTGGACCGAAGGGCCGCAGCCGACCGCGCCCAGCGGAATCGCCGGGGCGAACTCCAACCTGAACGCGCAAGGCTTCTACACAAAGGGTCCGTTGCCAGCGCCCACGCCGGGCAGCATCGTGGTCCACTTCAACGGCCGCGTGGTGTTCTACGGCTTCGTGGAGAACCAGACTTCCGACCGGGTCGGCGGGCGCAAGGCGCAGCCCTATGGCACGATCGGCTACTTCCGGTTCTATCCGGGCGTGGACGGCATGACTTCGTTCGGCCTGCGCTATGGCGCGTCGGTCGAAATCCGGACATCGCCCTCCTACTCCAACGCCAGCACGACCAGCGGCGGCGCGTCGGGCGCGACCTATGGCTCGGCGAACACCTTGGTTGCCCCAGGAACCTCCTTCACCTATGTCCCTGGCACCCAGCTCATCGTACGCCGCGCCTTCGCCTATATCGGCGGCGACTGGGGCGCGTTCCATTTCGGCCAGGACGACGGCCCGCTCAGCCTCTTGGACGCCGGCGTGACCACCTTCCAGACCTACAATGATGGTGGGTGGAACGATGACCTGAACGCCAACTTCCTTGGCCCGGATATACCGGTTTTCCCGTTCCCCTCGGCCATTGGCAACGAATACGCGACATCGAAGGTTGTCTATCTGTCGCCGCAGATCGCCGGCTTCGACTTCGGAGCGAGCTTCGAGCCGGACGACAATCCGCTCAACGACTCGATTGGCGGCGCGACGACGGCATTCAGCCCGCAGCTCTCCACCGGCATCCTGCCCGGCGAGATCGCCCGGCGCCGCAACAGCTACCAGGTCGCTGCCCGCTACCAGGGCGCGCTCGGCCCGGCTGGTCTCTATATCATGGCGGGCTACATCGGCTCGGGCGTCGTGAACCCTGGGGCCGGGGCGACCGCGCCGGTCGCGAAATTCGACGGGCTTGGCGCCGAGATGGGCGGCATCGCGGTGAATTTCGGCGGCCTGCGCGTCGGCGGCTCGGTCTTGGCCGGGCGAATGAACAACCAGATGGCGCTCAAGGTCACGGGCGCGGACAACATGTTCGCCTGGCTCGCGGGCGTGCAGTACACGCTTGGCCCGATGACGGTCGGCGCCTCGTACCTGAACGTCAAGAGCGCGGGCGCGCTGGCCGCCACTGGCGGGCCGCTGCCGTCGCAACGGCGCGAAGGCGGCATCAACGTCGGCGGCACCTACGTGATCGCGCCCGGCCTGCTCGGCTGGCTATCCGCCACCTATGGCCAGCGGTACCAGGGCGGCTTCAACTTCAACACCGGCGCCCTCGGGCCGGACGGCAACAACGTGAAGTTCGAGGCGATCGCGCTCGGCGGCATGGTTCGCTGGTAAGGACGGTTCCGGCGTCGTGCCGGCCAGCGGCGGGGCTTGTCCCCGCCGCTTTTCTTTTGCGCGCCGGCCCGCTAGATCAGCGCTTCTCCGTGAGAATCGAAAAGCGCCCCATGCGATTAGTCGGCCGATTCTTTGACCCG
>DATFDN010000328.1:0-6701 GCA_035252035.1 Acetobacteraceae bacterium
GCGCCGGCCAGCGCCCCGCAGTCGCCGCAATTGCGGGCCGCCGCCAACCCGCC
Organism: Acetobacteraceae bacterium; assembly: GCA_035252035.1. Taxonomy (GTDB): domain Bacteria; phylum Pseudomonadota; class Alphaproteobacteria; order Acetobacterales; family Acetobacteraceae; genus DATFDN01. Next base: position 54 of record DATFDN010000328.1, read on the forward strand.
CCCCGGCATCAATCCACCGCCCCGTCCGCTTGGCCCCGTCGCGCGTCCGGCCACGCCGCCCGCCGATGTGGTCGCGATGCCGCCGCCCATGCCCTCGGCCGCCAAGCTGATGGAGGAACAGCATCTGGCGCAAGCCGAGCTGGCGCCGGGCAGCGGCAAGGAGGGCCGCATCACCAAGGCCGACGTGCTGGCGTTCCTGAACCGGCCCGCGCCGCAAGCCCCGCCGCCTGCCCCGAAGCCCGCGCGCGAGGCCGATGCGCGGGAAGAGCGCGTGCGGATGACGCGGCTGCGGCGAACCATCGCCGCGCGGCTGAAGGAGGCGCAGAACACCGCTGCGATGCTGACCACCTTCAACGAGGTGGACATGACGGCGGTCTCGGCGCTGCGCCGGGAGTACCGCGAGGCGTTCGAGAAGAAGCACCAAGGCGTGCGCCTCGGCTTCATGGGCTTCTTCGTGCGCGCCTGCGTGGTCGCGCTGAAGGAGTTCCCGGCCGTCAACGCCGAGATCGACGGCGAGGACATCGTCTACAAGAACTTCGTCAACATGGGCATCGCGGTGGGGGGCGCGTCCGGCCTCGTGGTGCCGGTGATCCGCGACGCCGATCGGATGGGGCTCGCGGAGATCGAGCGCAGTGTCGCCGATTTCGGCCGCCGCGCCCGCGACGGCGCCCTGAAGCTGGAGGAACTCACCGGCGGCACGTTCAGCATCACCAATGGCGGGGTCTATGGCTCGCTGATGTCCACGCCGATCCTGAACCCGCCCCAATCGGCGATCCTGGGGATGCACAAGATCCAGGACCGGCCGGTGGCGGTGGGCGGCAAGGTGGAGATACGGCCGATGATGTATCTCGCGCTGAGCTACGACCACCGCATCGTCGATGGGCGCGAGGCGGTGTCGTTCCTGGTGCGGGTGAAGGAGGGGGTGGAGGATCCGCGCCGGTTGCTGCTGGATTTATAATGTCGGTCTGTGGGCGCGAGCCTGGGGGCGATGATAGGCAGTCCGAGTGAGCCGGCGGCCTACAGCCTCCCAGAAAAGGCGAGATGCTCCTATTTTCGAGGTCTGCGTTCATGGGCAGCCCGTGTCGGCCCAAACACGCAGAAGGCCGGCGCTGCAAGCGTGGAAGAACCGGATTCGGAACGCATGCGAAGCCGCCTGGGAGAGGGCGCCAATAGACGGCAACGTAATTATTTGCGTGACCCATTACTACGAAACAGCCATTGGGGACGTGGACAACCTCATCAAGCCCATTCAGGATGCGTTGCAAGGCGTGGTTTATGTGAACGACAAGCAGGTCAGGGACGTGACTGGCAAGCGCAGGCCCATCAATGGGCGCTTCAAGGTAAGATACATATCGCTGCCCCTAGCGGCTGCGTTCAGCAATGGGCGCCAATTCGTCCACATCCAGGTCTGGCATAGTCCGAAGCGGGAGGAGCTTGGCTGATGCCCGCACAGTCCGGTACCGCGATCGAAAAAAGCCGCAAAGAAGTCGCCCGCGAATACCGGCGACAGAAATATCGTGTCATTCAGCCGGATGCTGCTGTAGCCCTGCCCGCGTTTCTGCTCGATTATCGTCCCGATCTAATTGCGGAGAGAGATGATGATCGGGTTGTCGTCATAATAAAGCCTGCTCACGCATTGGAAGGGTCGAATGAACTGACGGAACTTGCCGCCAGGGTTGCCGATCAGCCTGGATGGCGCCTTGAGCTGATTGCGCTGGCTTCCGAGGGAGACGATGCGGCACCGCTCCGCGAGCCGGACTGGCTGGAAAGCATGTTGGAGAAGCCAGGCATTGCGAGCGACTCCACCGTTCAAGTTGTGTATCTTACCGAAGTCCTGAGCTATCTTGTTCGGGGGCTAGCAAGCCTCAACAAAATCAAGATTAGGGACAAGTCCACGCAGCGTATCGCGCGGGAATTGACGTTCGCGGGCGTGCTTCCCCAGGAGCTTCTTGACCGGATCGAGGATGTGCTGGAACGGCGGAACGGGCTGATGCATCAGCTGCCGCCCGACTCGCGCTCGCCGACGGATCAGGCCGACGACATCATCGCCCTCTGCCGCGAGATTCGCACGGAATACATCCACGATGCGCTTCAATCGGCGCGGCAGGAGGTGAAACCGGCGTGAGCGAATCCTTCGACCTCATCATCATTGGCGCCGGACCTGGCGGCTACGTCTGTGCGCTACGCGCTGCGCAGCTCGGCATGAAGGTCGCCTGTGTCGAGAAGCGCGCGACACTGGGCGGCACCTGTCTCAACATTGGGTGCATCCCCTCGAAGGCCCTGCTGCAATCCTCGGAAAACTATGTCGCCGCGACGCACGACTTCGCGGCGCACGGCATCGAGATCGGCTCGGTTACGCTCGACCTTGGGCGCATGATGGAGCGCAAGGACGAAGTGGTGTCGGCCAACGTGAAGGGCGTCGAGTTCCTGTTCCGCAAGAACAAGGTGACGTGGCTGAAGGGCGCCGCGCGCATCGTCGCGCCGGGCCGGGTGGAGGTGGACGGTACCACCTACGAGACGAAGCATATCGTCATCGCCACTGGCAGTGAGAGCGTGGCATTGCCAGGCCTTGAGATCGACGAGCAGCGCATCGTGACCTCCACCGGCGCGCTCGATTTGCCTGCCGTGCCCAAGCGGCTCGCCGTCATTGGCGGCGGCTACATCGGGCTTGAGCTTGGCAGCGTCTGGCGCCGGCTCGGCGCGGAGGTGACGGTCATCGAGTTCATGGAACGCATCGTCCCCGCCATGGACGCGGAGATCGCCAAGGCGTTCGAGCGCCTCCTGACCCGTCAGGGCCTCAAGTTCCGCCTGAAAACGAAAGTCGCGGGGGCGCGCGTGACCAACGAGGGGGTGGCGCTGACCGTCGAGCCCGACCGGGGCGGCCCGTCCGAGGAAATCACCGCCGATGTCGTGCTGGTCGCCGTCGGACGGCGGCCGAACACCGACGGACTGGGGCTGGACGCTGTTGGCGTGGCGCTGGACGAGCGCGGCCGGGTGCGAACGGACGCGCACTGGGCGACGAACGTGCCCGGCATCTATGCGATCGGCGATGTGATCGCTGGCCCGATGCTGGCCCACAAGGCCGAGGAGGAGGGTGTCGCTTTGGCCGAGCGGCTTGCGGGTCAAGCGGGCCACGTCAATTACGGCGTCATCCCCGGCATCGTGTACACATGGCCCGAGGTGGCCGCGGTTGGCCAGACCGAGGAGGAGCTGAAGGCGGCGGGCGTCGCCTACCGCGTCGGCAAGTTCCCTTTCACCGCCAACGGCCGCGCCCGCGCGATGGGCGACACGGACGGGTTCGTGAAGATCCTCGCCGACGCGGCGACCGACCGCATCCTGGGCGCGCACATCATCGGACCCGACGCCGGCACGCTGATCGCCGAGCTGGCGACCGCGATGGAGTTCGGGGCCGCCGCCGAGGATGTCGCCCGCATCTGCCACGCGCACCCGACGCTGAGCGAGGCGGTGAAGGAGGCGGCGCTGGCGGTCGAGGGCCGCGCGCTGCACATGTGACGCCGTGCTTCCACTCGCGCTCACGATGGGAGACCCGGCCGGCATCGGCGGCGAGCTGACCCTGCGTGCCTGGCAGGCGCGCGCCCCGTGCTTCTTCGCGTTGGACGATCCGGACCGCCTGCGCGCGCTGGCGCGCGATTTGAGGTTGGGGGTTCCGGTCAAGGAGATCGCGGCGCCCTCCGCCGCGCCATCCGCCTATCCCCGCGCCTTGCCCGTGCTGCCGGTCCGGCTCGCGGCCCCGGTCCAGCCGGGGCAGCCAGATAGCGCAAACGCCCCCTCGGTCATCGCTTCGATCGAGCGCGCGACGCGGCTGGTCCAGGCCGGGGAGGCGGGCGCGGTCGTCACTAACCCGATCAGCAAGGCGACGCTGTACGACGCCGGATTCGGCTTCCCCGGCCACACCGAATTCCTGGCGGCGCTGACCGGCGTGCCGGGCCAGGAAGTCATGATGCTGGCGAGCCCGATGCTGCGGGTGGTGCCGGTGACGGTGCATGTACCGCTGCGCCGCGCCCTGGAGATGCTGAGCACCACGGCCATACTCGCCGCCGCTCGTACCACCCATGCCGCCCTGCGGGACCGGTTCGGCCTCGCCCGGCCCCGCCTCGCGGTCGCCGGCCTCAATCCGCACGCCGGGGAGGGCGGCGCGCTCGGGCGGGAGGAGGTTGAGGTGATCGAGCCGGCGATCGCGGCGCTGCGCGCCGGCGGCCTGGATGTCTCCGGCCCCTGGCCACCCGACACGATGTTCACCGAAGCGGCGCGGGCACGCTATGATGCCGCGATCTGCATGTACCACGACCAGGCGCTGATCCCGCTCAAGACGCTCGACATGCGCAACGGGGTGAATGTGACGCTCGGCCTGCCAATCATCCGCACCTCGCCCGACCACGGCACGGCGTTCGACATCGCGGGCAAAGGCGTGGCCGAGCCGGACAGCCTGCTCGCGGCGCTGCGGCTGGCGGCGGAGTTGGCGTCACGGAGGTAAGGAGGGACTTCGATGGACATGCTCGCCGTCGTCGGCCGGCACAAGCTGCCCTTTGCCGATCTGCTCGGCATCGCCTTCACCGAGGCGGCGCGCGAACGGGTTGTCGCGACGATGACGGTTCGCCCCGACCTTTGCACCGTGCCGCCCGTATTGCACGGCGGCGCCGTGATGGCCTTCGCCGACACGCTCGGGGCGATGGGCACGATCCTCAATCTGCCCGAAGGCGCGGGCACCACCACGATCGAGAGCAAGACCAACTTCATCGGTCCCGCGCCGGCCGGCACCGTCGTGACCGGCGAGGCCACGCCGCTGCATCGCGGCCGGCGCACCATGGTCTGGCAGACCCGCATCACGTCGGCCGAGGGCAAGCTGGTCGCGCTGGTCACGCAGACGCAGCTTGTCCTGGAAGGCCGGTAAGGCTCTAGCCTGGCGCCGCCCCCTGCACGTTGACGAGCAAGCCATAAAGCGACTGGCTCGCCGTCATGAACAGGAAGTTGCGCTTCGGTCCGCCAAAGGTCACGTTGGCGCAAACCTCGGGCAGCCGGATGCGCCCGATCAGCTTGCCCTGCGGATTCCAGACGGTCACGCCGGCGTAACCGAGCGGCGCGTTGGAGCCGGCCCAAAGATTGCCCGCGCGGTCCGTGCGAATTCCGTCCGGGCCGCAATGCACGCCGTCCACCATGCAGTCGCTGAACTGGCGCATGTTGGCCAGCCTCCGGTCCTGCACGTCGAAGGCGTAGATGTTGCCCTTGCCGCCCTTTCCGTTGTCGCCCGGGCCAGGGCCAGTGCTGACAACGTAGAGGGTTTTGTAGTCGGGGGAGAAGCAGATCCCGTTGGGATCGGGCACGTCCTGCCCGCTAATTACTGCGTCGAGTCTCCCGCTCGGATCCCAGCGATAGACATTCGTGTTGAGCTGGCGCTTCACGCCCCAGATCAGGCCGACGCCGCCGATGCCCACATTGGGATCATACAGCCCGTTCGGGTTGGTCGGCCCGCCCGGCACGTCGGGATGCCCCTCGGTGAGCTGGCCCCCGTAGGGCGGGTCGGTGAACCAGATGCTGCCGTCCGGATGCGGAACGAGGTCGTTCGGCGAATTGAGCGGCTTGCCCTCGAAACTATCGGCGATCACAGTCATCGAACCGTCCGGCTCCCACCGCACGACGCGGCGGAAGAAGTCCTGCGTCGAGAGCTGCCGGCCCTGGAAGTCGAACGCGTTCCCGTTGCTGTTGTAGGATGGCTTGCGGTACGGCGTCACCCGGCCGGTTTCCCAGATGTAGCGGAATTGCGTATCGCCCTTCACGTCGCTGAACACGAGATACTGACCCTCGCCCGACCAGGCCGGACCTTCCGCCCACTGGAATCCGGTCCAGAGCCTATGGATCGCGGTCAGGCCGACCAGGTACTGGTTGAACGACGGATCGATCACCAGGATGTCGGGATCGGGATAGATCTCGGGCGGGGCGGACGGACCCCACTGGCGCGGCGGGGTGCTGATGACGGTCGGCGGACTGCCGAGCTGGGGCTTCTCCTGGCCCCAGGCCAGAGCCGGGGCGAGAGACGCGGCGCCGGCCAGCAGCCCGCGACGCGATAGACGTGGATGCGCGCTCATGGACGATTCCCCCATTGCTTGATTTTGCGCGGACAGCGAACCCGCCCTGGAACGGCCGGGTCAATCCAACAGGCCGTGAAGCCTACTCCGCCGCCAGCGCCACCGGCTTGGGGCGGGGGATGTCCTTGCCGTTCAGCACCTCATGCGCGAGCAGCGCCTGCGCGCCCTCCTCAAGCGAGGCCCGGTTCTCGCTGAGGATGGCGAGCGCGCGCTTGAGCGCGGCCTCCAGGTAGCCGCGCACGGCGAGATCGATGTCGTGGGCGGTCTCCTCGCTGAAGCGGCGCTTGGCGCCCAGCATCTCCTGCTGTTGCAGGAAGGGGCTGGTCTGGCCGGTGTCCCAGGCCACGGGGCCGAGGCGCTGGTCCATGCCGTAGCGCATCACGATGCCCCGCGCGATGTCGGTCGCCTTCGCCAAGTCATCCGCCGCGCCGGTGGAAATGTCGGGGCCGATCAGCGTCTCCGCCGCGCGGCCGCCAAGCAGCACGGTCATGCGGTCCAGCAATTCCTGCCGGCTCATCAGGAAGCGGTCCTCGGTCGGGTGTTG
>DATFDN010000329.1:0-41870 GCA_035252035.1 Acetobacteraceae bacterium
AAGCTGTTGCCGAGCCGGCGAGCGGCAGCACGGCCGCGATTCTCGGCTGCCAGGTGGTGTCGCTGGTTATTTGACGAGAGCTGCGCAGCGCGGTCGAGGCTGCGTCTCTTGCCGCGCGCAGGAGGCCTGCATTTCCCGTCGCCTTGAGGGCTTTGAACGGCAAACGGGTGTCGTCGGCCATCCCTTTAGATGCAATGATGCTCTGGTGGGCCATGAACTTCTCCTCGGCTATCTGGATGATCTGCCGGGTAGAGTTTTAATCCCCGTCAGTTTGTCAGTGTGTGATAGCTGCCACACATCCAGCACCGAGGTAGGCGGAAAAGCGCAGCGCATTCCACCGCCAGCCGGCACCTCGACGGATGCCGGAACGCGCTTCACTTTTCCGCCCTACTTTCTTCAGTTGGGACGAGGCCGCGGCAACGCGTCCGTAAATGGATCGAAATACGTGCCCCCAAGCGGGGCGAAATGATTCGCGTTGCGCGTCAGAACGAGGAGTCCATGGACGGCAGCGGTGGCTGCGATCGCGACATTGGCAAGCCCAGGATCGCGACCAAACGCGCGGGCACGGTCGGTGATCGCGCCAGCGACACGGGCAACGGTCTTATCCAGCGCCAAAACCTTGCTGCCGTGGAAGCCGGGTAGCCGGTCGAACCATGCGGTCAGACCGTCAGCCCGACGCACGGCGCCATTCCGTCGCAATTTGGCGATCCCAGCTTCGATCTCAACGATCGTTGTGGACGAGAGGAACAGGCGATCCGTTTGGGCTTCGAACCAGGCAGCGATTTCTAGGCCGTTATCGCGCTGAGTGTGCGTAGCCGCAGTGCCGGAGATAGTTGGCGCATTCGGCGGGCGTGAACTGGTCGAGCAATTGGCCGATCGCGTGCCAGGGGGCATCGATGGTTCGGGTGGCGGCCGAGCGCGGCAGCCGCTTGAGCTTTGCCGAACAGCAGTTCGATCGGGTTCAAATCCGGGCTGTGGGGCAGCAAGAACCGCAGGCTGGCGCCGCGCGCCTCGATGGCCTAGCGGACGCCAGCGACTTTGTGGCTGCTGAGATTATCGGCCACCACGATGTCGCCTGGCGCCAGCGTCGGGGCCAGGAACTGCTCGACCCAGCCCAGGAACGAGGGGCCGTCGATGGCGCCGTCCAGCACCAGCGGGGCCACCACGCCATCGTGCCGGAGCCACAAAGGACGGTGGTGGTCTGCCAGTGCCCGTGGGGCACCGCGGCGGTCAAGCGTTGGCCGCGCGGTGCGCGCCCGCGCGTGCGCGCCATGTTGGCTGTCGTCCAGATCTCATCGAGAAACACCAGCTTCGTGACATCGGGTTCGGCCATCAGCGCCTCCCAAGCGGCACGCGCTTCGACAATGTCGGCGCGCTCCTGCTCGGCCGCGCGCCGCCGTTTTCTTGAGCGTCAGGCCCAGTCGGGCCAAGGTCTTCCACATCGCCGGGTGGCTGACCGCGCCCCTGTGCTCGCGTGCCACCCACGCCCGCAACTCCGCGATCGTCGCGTCCGCCTGTTCGGCCACCCGCGCCCGCAATGCCCCATAGAGCGGCGCCAGACGCGGCTTGACTTGGTTGTGCCGCGGCCCCGGCGTCGTCTCGCCCGTCTTGCGGAAGCGCGACCGCGCCTTCGAAACATGGGACGGACTGACGCCAAACCGTGCCGCCACCACCCGAATCGGACCGCCGCCCGTCAACACCCGATCGCGCAAGTCCTGCCCGCACGCCCGCCCCCGCCGCCAGCTCATCGATGCCTCCGGTCTATGCCGGACGCCTCAGAATCACAGAACCCACCCGTTTCGGAAGCCCTATCCCGATCCCACCGAGGGCGATTCGGGTCTAAGGGAACCGCAGCCGTGCCAGCCGGTACTTGGAGAGACCGTCTTGTCACCCCGCCCCCCGCAGCCGCCTTACCCGCTCCCACACGCTTCGCGCCGCCCGCTCCGCCCGCGTCATCGGGGTCGGGTGTTGCAGCAGCAGGTACGTCATCTCCGGCCCTGGCTGACCGAGATTCGCCTTGTAGCGATAGTCCCCCGCCATAAAGTCGTAGAGCCGTGCGCCCGCATCCGCGTGCCGCTGAATGCACAGCGCGTGGCTGACTAGGCCGGGCTTGAGGCGAGCGTTCTCCTCGGCCTGGAACCCAGTCACGAAGGCCAGCACGTGGCCGCGCAGCATCAGGTTATACACGTAGCCGATCACCTGCTCGCCCGCGCTTACCCGCACAACCTCCACCGTGCCACGCGGCAGGCAGTCCACAACCAGCCGGCGCTGGAAGCGGGTGAAGAAGGGGAAGGCGAAGCCGCCCGGCTCGCCGCGCGCCTGCCATTGGCGCTGGTGCAGCTCGGCCAACACATCCAGCCAGGCGAGCGCCGTCTCCGCGTCCGGCGCGGGGGTGGCGGACAGCGGCCCCCGTTCCTCGTAGAGCCGCATGGCGCGGCGGATCTGCTGGCGGGTGTTGGCGCTTAGCGCATCCAGATACGGCTTGCCTGAGGCGCGTACCGCGTCGAGATCCACCCGCCAGGACGGCTTGCGCGACAGCGCGCGCACCAGCGCATCCGGTGGGACAAGAGCAGCGCCGCGCTCGGCGACGATGTCCTTGATGTGCAGCTCGTCACAGCGATGCGCGCCGATGCGTCGGCCGAGCAGCCAGGCGACCGCTTCCGCCTCCGCACGGCCAGCCCAGGCGCGATCCACCAGAAAGCCGTTGTACTCGTGGGCGATCACGTCGATCTCCGCGCGCCCAGTGGCGTGCAGGTGCAAACCGCGCACCCGGATCGCGCCGCCCGCCTCGCGCCGCAAGCGCGGCACCAGCAGGCCGAGCAGCACCAGCGCCCCCCCGGCCTCGCCCACCAGCACCAAGGGCGGAGTGTCGAGTTCCGCGACCCACGTGCCCATCCAGTCCCAGCTCAGGAAGAAGGTGATATCGGCACGGGCCTCCAGGTCGCGCCACAGCAGTCCCAGATCCTCGGGCGCGAGCGCCGTCTGCACATGGAAGCGGACCGTGACATCGGCCGGGGTTCGCGCTGAAATGCCGTCCATCGCCCCGTTCTGACCGGAGGCCTGCCGGTGATCAAGGTATTATCGCTGCTGACCCGCAAGCCGGGCCTGTCGCACGAGGAGTTCGTCCGGCACTGGCGCGAGATCCACGGCCCGCTCGCGCACGGCATCCCCGGCCTGCGCCGCTACGTGCAGTCGCACATCACGGGCACGCGCACGCGCTCCGATATTCCCGAGACCGATGTCGAAATCGATGGCATCGCCGAGCTGTGGTACGACGACGAGGAGGCGCTGCGCGCCTCCGCCGCCACCCCGGAGGCCCAGCGCCTCTACGCCGACGGCGCCCTGTTCATTGGCCGCATCAAGACCTTCATCATCGACGAGCGGGAGGTCATTCCGCGGCAGGGCTGACCGCGTCCTCCACGGCTTCATAGGGGAGCCGCCCAACTTTCTCCACGTTGAGCCCCTCGATCCGCAGCAGCCGCGTCGCGCCCTCGCGGCGCGGGGAGTGCAGGACGCCCGGCTCGTATAGGTAGGCCATGCCAGGGCGCAGCACGTAGTCGCGCACCCGCCGCGCCTTGCCAGGGGTCGCCGGGGTGGGCCGCGCGAGACACTCCCAGTCGGTCATGATCGTCTCGCCCGCCGCCTGCCCGTAGATCGCCCAGGTAGGGCCATGATCGTGCGGCTTGCTGTCCCGTGCGCCATTGTAAGCATGGGCGAGGACGGTGAAGCCCAATTCGGGATCTTCGTACAGCACCTTCCGCTCCGGCCCGTCCGCGCGGATGTGCTCGTCCACGAAAGCCTGGTCCTTTAGCCGCTCCTCCACTAAGGCGCGGACCTTCTCGCGCCCCTCGGTCCCCGGATGCGCTTTCAGCAAGCGCCGGCATTCGGCGGCGAACTGCTCCAGCGTCATGCTCATGACAAGCCTCCCTTACCGGCGATACGGATAGCAGCGCGCGCGGTCTAGTGTCAGACCAAAATGATCAGCGAGCGCCCGGATCGCCGGGCCGTGGCGCGGGTAGGGGTCGGCGTTGGCCGGGCCGACCACGATCGGCGCGAAGCCGCGATCCGCCCGCCCGCCGGGCGGCAGCATGGCAGTGGCGTGGCCCACGCCGTCCTCGTCGCGCAAGGTCAGGAACAGCGGCATCTCGCGCTGGATATGGGCCTCCAGTCCGATCGCCTGCTCGAAGAACACGGTGGAGACGGGAACGAACGTCTCGGCCGCGCGCTCGCGCTCGCGCCGATAGTATTTCTCAACGGCATGTCGCAGATCCCGCGATTCCGCGACGGCTTCGGCCTCGGTCACGATGCGGAACCAGGTCATGCCGTCCGGCGCGTCGCATACATACTCCATGCGTTCCCCCCGCTGGGTGGCTTGGATTGGCGTGGGCGGGGAGCTTAGGATCGGCGCCGCGCGGGAGCAAACTCGCGATCACGGGAGGACACATGGCCAGTTCGCCGGCGGACGAATTCGATTACGTGATCGTCGGGAGCGGGGCCGCCGGATCGGTGCTGGCGAACCGTCTCACCGAAGATCAAGGCGTGCGGGTTTGCGTGCTGGAGGCGGGGCCGCCCGACCGGCATCCCTATATCCATGTGCCGGGCGGCTTCATCAAGATGCTGTTCAACCCGCATTACACGTGGCAGTTCAAAACCGAGCCGGGCGAGGGCACGGCCGGGCGGCGCATCCCCACCACGCAGGGGCGCACCATTGGCGGCTCCAGCTCGATCAACGGAATGGTGTACAACCGGGGCCAGCGCGTCGATTTTGATAGCTGGGCGCAGCGTGGCAACCGGGGCTGGGGCTATGCCGACGTGCTGCCGTATTTCAGGCGCACCGAGCGCCGGCTGGGTGTGCATGACACGCGCTACCGCGGCGGGGAAGGCAAGCTGCCGGTCACGGACATCGATTGGATTCATCCGATCTGCGAGGCCTTCGTGGATGGCGCGGAGAGCATGGGCATCCCGCGCTGCCAGGATTACAACGCGCAAAGCCAGGAAGGCGTCGGCTACTTCCAGCGCGCCATCCACAACGGCTACCGCCACAGCGCCGCACGCGTGTTCCTCCATCCCGCCCGTGCGCGCGGGGTGGAGGTGCGGACTCATGCCCGCGCCGCGCGCATCCTGTTCGACGCAAAGCGCGCCATCGGCGTGCAATACGTGAACGAGCGCGATCGGTCGGAAACGCATACAGTGCGCGCGGGGCGCGCGGTGATCCTGTCAGCCGGCACGGTCAACACGGCGAAGCTGCTGCAAATCTCGGGAATCGGCTCGGTGGAGTTGCTCGGCACGCTGGGTGTTCCAGTGGTTCATGAGTTGCGCGGAGTGGGCGAGAATTTCCGCGACCACTACGCGGTGCGCCTGGTCGCGCGCGTGCGCAACATCGGCACCATGAACGAGCTGTCGCGTGGACTGGGGCTGCTCGGCCAGATCGGGCGCTGGGCCATGGGCCGCCCTTCCATCCTCGCGCTCAGCCCATCGCTGGTGCATTGGTTCTGGAAATCCGACGACAGCTTGGATTTCCCCGACCTGCAAGGCGTGTTCAGCCCGGCGAGCTACAAGGAGGGCTTCGTCGGGCTGCTGGACGACTTCCCCGGCATGACTTGCGGCGTTTGGCAGCACCGGCCCGAAAGCGTGGGCTATGTCCGCGCCCGCTCGGCCAACCCGTTCGACGACCCGCTGATCCAGCCCAACTACCTCGCCGACCCGATGGACCGGCGCGTGCTGCTCGCTGGCATGAAACTCGCGCGCCGGCTGCTGCGCACGCCTGCGCTTGCCCCGTATTTCGACCACGAGACCCTGCCGGGGGACCGCGTGCAGAGCGACGATGAGCTGCTGGACTTCGCCCGGCACTATGGGTCCACGGCCTATCACCTGATCGGCACGGCGCGGATGGGGCCGGCGACCGACCCGATGGCGGTGGTCGATGACCAGTTGCGGGTGCATGGGATAGAGAGATTGCGGGTGGTCGATGCCTCGATCATGCCGGTGATGCCGTCAGCGAACACCTATGCGTCCACAATGATGATCGCGGAGAAGGCGTCGGACATGATACGGGGGCGGCCGGCGCTGGCGGCGGTGGAGGGGTTGGCCGCTTAGCGCGGCGTCATGCGCCGCCGCGGAAAAGTCGATCGATCTCCTCGCTCCCCATCCGGTCGAAATCATCGGGTACCGCGATCTGACCAGCCATGAAGCCCAACCGTCGAACCTGTCCGACTGCCGGTGCGCCCACGGGCACGACCCTCACGAGCGGCTTGCCTGTCTTGCCGATGACGAACGGCTTACCCTTGGCCGCCTAATCAATCAATCGGAACAGGTGAGTCTTGGCTTCATGAATATCCACAATCCGCATGGCGCGCACGGTATAGTCCGGTCCATGGCTCGGCAAGCTCCGCTCAACCCTGGACCGTGCAGGGAACCTGGAGAAACCCCCGGAACCGGGCGCGTCCCCCGCGCACCGGCCTCCCGGCCAGAGCGTAGTCCGGAAAGCGGGCCAGAAAACGGGAGATCGCGACCGCGCCTTCCAGGCGCGCAAGACTCATCCCGGCGCATTGATGGATGCCCGAGGCGAACGCAAGATGACGGTTGGGGGTGCGGCCAATGTCGAAGCGGTCGGGATCATCGAACTGGGCGGGATCGCGGTTCGCCGCACCGATGCAGAGCGTGATCCCCGTATCCGGCGGCATCCGCACGCCCCCAATCTCCACGGTTTGCGTCGTGATCCGGTTGCCGAATTGGTTCGAGCTCTCGTAGCGCAGGATCTCCTCGACGGCCGTCCTGACCAGCCCCGGTTCGGCGATCAGGCGACGCTTTTCCTCGGGATGCTCCAGCAGGGCGACCAGACCGTTGCCGATCAGGTTGGTCGTGGTCTCGTGGCCGGCATTGAGCAGGAACACGCAATTGTGGAGCAATTCCTTTTCGGTCAGCCGCTCGCCGTTCGCCTCGCCCTGAATAAGCCGGGTGAGGACGTCGCGCTCCGGGTTGCCCGGACGGGCGCGGCGGCGCGCGACAAGGTCTCGCAGGTAGGCGAGGAACTCTCGAACCGCCTGATTGCCCCGATCGGCGGCTTCCGGCGCGACCACGGGCTCAAGGGCGCCCAGAATGGCGAGCGACCAGCCCCGGAGCGGCCCGCGCTCATCATGCGGCACCGCGAGCAGGTTGCCGATGACCTCCACCGGGATCGCGGCCGCGAAATCCTCGATGAGATCGACCCTGCCTTCCGCCGCCATGCGGTCCAGCAATGTATCGACAAGGCGCACCAGGTCCGGTTCCATTGCGGCGATGGCCCGTGGTGTCAGCGCGCCCGCGATCAGGCGCCGCACCCGCGTATGAAGCGGCGGGTCATTGAACACCAGGCTCGTCGTGTGATGCTCGTAGAGCAGGGAGTGTCCGAACTTCGGCCTAAACTCGGCCTTCTTGTCGGAGCTGAAGACTTTCGGGTTGCGGTAAGCGGTCAGCGCGTCCTGGTATCGGGTCAGGAAGTACGAGCCGTTCGGTAAACGCTTGACCGGATCGAATTCCAACAGGGCGCGGTACCAGGGATATGGGTTTTCGTAGAACGCGGCGGGCAGCGCCTCGGTGTCGAATGTCCGGGAAAGTTCCTCTTTCACGCTCTCCATGACTGCCTCCGTTCCAGGAGCGATGCTTGCCGCCGTGGCGCGCATATCCCTATAACGCCCGGAACCCGCGCCGAACGGGAACGCTTTGGCCAATCAGGGGAAAGGAGCTCCGCCATGACCGCCATTCCTTTCGACACGGCGTTGCTGGACCGGCTGATGGATGCCGCTGGACTCGATCTGCTGCTGGTCTCCTCGAAGCACAACGTCCAGTACCTCCTTGGCGATTACCGATTCTTCTTTTTCGATTACATGGACGCCGTTGGGAAGAGCCGCTACTTGCCTATTGTGATCTACCCGAAGGGCGCCCCCGGCAAGGCCGGTTATATCGGCAACCGGATGGAGGCCTATGAGAAGGAGGTCCGGCCGTTTTGGGTGGCGGAGTTCCGCCCGGTCGCATCCGGCTCGGTGGACGCGATGCAGGCCGCGGTCGAGCATGTGCGCCGGATGAACCTGCCGGCGTCTCGCATCGGCATTGAATCCGGCTTCCTTCCGGCGGACGCGACAGAAGCGTTGCGGAAAGCTTTCCCCGACAGCCGCTTTACCGACGCCCTGGGCGTGCTGGAGCGCCTGCGCGCCCGCAAGACGCCGGCGGAGCTGGACAAGCTCCGGCGGGCTTCGGAAGGCGTGATCGCGTCCATGCTCGCGGTGATCGGCAGCCACGGCGCGGGGACGACGAAGCGGCAACTGGTCGAGGCGCTGCGCCGCGAGGAGGTGTCCCGTGGCCTGACCTTCGAATATTGCCTCATCACCGCCGGTACCAGCCTCAATCGCGCGCCCTCCGATCAGGTCTGGCGGGACGGCGACATCCTGTCGCTTGACTCCGGCGGCAACTACCAGGGCTATATCGGCGACATCTGCCGGGTGGCGATACTGGGCGAACCCGACAGCGAGCTGCGGGACATGCTGGCCGAGGTGGACGCGATCCAGCAGGCGGCGATGCGCCCGATTCGCCACGGCGCGCGGGGCGGCGAGATTTATGCCGGGGCGGAGTCCGCGCTCGGCCGCTCCCCCAATCGCGACCGAATCGAGTTCGTCGCGCACGGCATGGGCCTCGTGACCCACGAGGTTCCGCACCTCACGGACAAGGGGCCGGTCCCCTATCCCGCCGAGGATCGCGAGCGGCCGCTCGAGTCCGGAATGGTACTGTCCATCGAGACGACCTTGCAGCACCCACGGCGCGGCTTCATCAAGCTTGAGGACACCGTGGCCGTGACCGAGAGTGGGTTCGAGATGCTCGGCACGGAGGGAAGGGGGTGGAACCGGGGGAGAATCTAGGCATTGATGCGTGGCTTAGAAGCAACCGCCGGAGAGAGAGCGTGCCCGCCTTCCGCAGCACCGACACCTACATCGCCACCCGCGATCTCGAAGTCGCCGTCAACGCCGCCGTCACCTTGCAGCGCCCGCTGCTGGTAAAAGGGGAGCCAGGCACCGGCAAGACCATGCTGGCCCACGAGGTCGCGGCCGCGCTCGGGCATCCGCTCATCGAGTGGCACATCAAGTCCACCACCAAGGCGCAGCAGGGACTGTACGAGTACGACGCCGTCTCGCGCCTGCGCGACGGGCAATTGGGCGACCCGCGCGTACATGACATCGCCAACTATATCGTGCGCGGCAAGCTGTGGGATGCGTTCGAGGCGGAGGCGCCTGTCGTCGTGCTGATCGATGAGATCGACAAGGCGGACATCGAGTTCCCGAACGACCTGCTTCTCGAACTCGACCGGATGCAGTTCTTCGTGTACGAGACGCGCCAGACTATCGTGGCGCGGCACCGTCCGATCGTCATCATCACCTCGAATAACGAGAAGGAGCTGCCTGACGCCTTCCTGCGGCGCTGCTTCTTCCACTATATCCGCTTCCCTGACCGCCCGACGATGGAGCGCATCGTCCAAGCGCACTACCCGAACCTCAAGCGCGACCTGGCGCGCGAGGCGCTGAACGTGTTCTTCCAAATCCGCGAGCTGCCCGGCCTCAAGAAGAAGCCCGCGACCTCCGAGCTGCTCGACTGGCTGAAGCTCCTGATGGTCGATGACATGCCGGCCGAGGCGCTGCGCACCAAGGACAGCCACCTCGTCATCCCGCCGCTGCACGGCGCGCTGCTCAAGAACGAGCAGGACGTCCATCTGTTCGAGCGCATCGCCTTCCTCGCCCGGCGCGGAGGCGGCTGATGTTCGCGACCTTCCTGCTCTCGCTCAAGCAGGCGGGCTTGCCGGTCTCTGTCACCGAGTACCTGACGCTGATGGGCGCGATGAAGGCAGGCATCGCCGAGTACAGCGTGGATGACTTCTACTATCTCTCGCGCGCCACGCTGGTGAAGGACGAGCGCCACCTCGACCGGTTCGATCGCGTGTTCGGCGCCTGCTTCAAGGGGATCGAGAACGCCGAGGGCATTGAGGCGCGCGAGCTGCCGGAGGAGTGGCTGCGCAAGATGGCCGAGAAACTGCTCACCCCCGAGGAGATGGAGCAGATCAAGGGCCTGGGCGGGTTCGAAGCACTCATGGAACGGCTGCGCCAATTGCTGGCCGAGCAGAAGGGGCGGCACCAGGGCGGCTCGAAGTGGATTGGCACCGCCGGCACCTCGCCCTTCGGCGCTTATGGCTACAACCCGGAGGGCGTGCGCATCGGCCAGGATAAGAGTCGGCACCGTCGTGCAGTGAAGGTGTGGGACAAGCGCGAGTTCCGCGACCTCGACGGTGATGTTGAGATCGGCACGCGCAATTTCCGCATCGCGCTGCGCCGGCTGCGCCGTTTCGCCCGTCAGGGCGCGCCGACCGAACTCGACATTCCCGACACGATCCGCGCCACCGCCAACAATGCCGGAATGCTCGACCTCAAGCTGGTACCGGAGCGGCACAATACGGTGAAGCTGCTGATGTTCTTCGACATTGGCGGCTCGATGGACGAGCATGTTCGGATTTGCGAGGAGCTGTTCTCGGCCTGCCGGACCGAGTTCAAGCACCTCGAGTACTTCTACTTCCATAACTTCCCATACGAGAAGGTCTGGAAGGACAACCGCCGGCGCTACGAGAGGACCATCCCCACCTGGGAAGTGCTGCGCACCTATGGCCCCGACTACCGGCTGATCTTCGTCGGCGACGCGGCGATGAGCCCGTACGAGATCACCATGGCCGGGGGCAGCGTCGAGCACTGGAACCAGGAGCCGGGCCGCGTATGGCTCGATCGTTTGACCTCACACTACCGCCGCGCCGCGTGGCTCAATCCCACGCCCGAGAATACGTGGGAGTTCGTCCAGTCCATCGGCATCACCCGCCAGCTCATGGAGGGGCGCATGTTCCCGCTCACCCTCGCCGGGTTGGACGAGATGACCCGGGAGCTGAGCAGGTAGCGAAAGCGCGACAGCATCGGAGGGAGCCGCCATGCCCCGGTTGGCAGGAAAGATCGCCTTTATCACCGGTGCCGGCGCGGGGATCGGCCGCGCCACCGCCATCGCCATGGCGCGCGAGGGGGCGCGCGTTATTGTCGGCGAAATCAACAACGCGGCTGGCGAGGAGACCGCGCATCTCGCCGGCAACGGCGCCATCTCGATCCGAACCGATGTCACCGACGAAGAGAGCGTGCGCGCCGCGGTCCGTCAGGCGAGCGGCCATTTCGGCGGGTTGCATATCCTGCACAACAACGCTGGCGGCTCTACGCCGCAGGACAACACCGTGGTCGAGGCGCCCATCGAGGAGTTCTGGCGCGTCATCAAGCTCGATCTGTTCGGCACGTTCCTTGGATGCCGCTGCGCCATCCCCGAAATCGTGAAGTCAGGTGGCGGCGCCGTCATCAACATGGCGTCCAACCTGGCCTTGATGGGCATTGCCGGCCGCGACTGCTACACCGCCGCGAAGGGCGGCGTGGCGGCGCTCACGCGCTCGCTGGCCCTGGAGTTCGCGCCGAAGGTTCGGGTGAACGCACTGGCGCCGTCCGCCACCATGACCGAGCGCGTGAAGAAACTGATGGCGGGCAACGCGGCGATCGACCAGTTGGCGAAGTCGCACCTGCTCGGCCTGATCGCGCCCGAGGACATCGCCAATGCCGCCCTCTTCCTCGCCTCCGAGGATGCGCGCATGATAACCGGCCAGATCCTGCCGGTGGACAGCGGCGTTACGATTTCCTAATCAACGGGAGGATCTGACCCTGCCATCCCTCAGGAAGGGGAGAAAACGTCCATGAAATTCATGTTCTTCGTCCTTCCAACCGTTCCCGCCACGCTTGAGGACCGCAAGCGGCTGCGTCCGATCGGGCGGAACAACGAACGCTATCAGCAGATGCTGGACGAGCTGCGCAGGCTGGCGGTGCTGGCCGACGAGGCCGGCTTCGACGTGATGTCCACGACCGAGCACCACTTCCATTCAGAGGGATACGAAACCTCGGTGGCGCCGCTCCTGCTGTACACCGACCTTGCTGCGCGCACCAAACGCCTCAAGTTCTCCCCCCTCGGCCTGGTGCTGCCATCCTGGGATCCGCTCCGCTGCGCCGAGGAGCTTGCGGTGCTCGACCATCTGACGAAGGGGCGAATCTATGCCGGCTTCGCGCGCGGCTACCAGGATCGCTGGGTCAACGTGCTCGGCCAGCAGTACCACGTCACTGGCGCACCGATGGATGGCTCCTCGATCGATAACCACAACCGTAAGGTTTATGAGGAGACGCTGAAACTGATCAAAAAGGCGTGGACGGAGGAATCCATCGAGCACGACGGCGAGTATTACAAGGTGCCCTATCCCTATAAGGAAGGCATCACGCGCTGGCCGGTCGCGGAGTGGACCCGCACCTATGGCGCGCCGGGCGAGATCGACGACAAGGGTGTCATCCGCCGGATCTGCGTCGTGCCCAAGCCCTATCAGCAGCCGCATCCGCAGCTATTCCAGCCGTTCTCCGTCAGCGAGAACACGATCCGCTACACCGCGCAATCCAGTATTGTGCCTTGGATTCTTGTCTCCTACCCGCCCGAGTTCCGGCGCCTGTGTGACGTTTACCAGCGTGTCGCGCAGGAGGCTGGACGGAATCTCGGTCTTGGGGAGAGCGTGGGTGCGTTCCGGGCCGTCCATTTCGGCAATACCGAAGCCGAAGCGGTGGAGCTGCTGCGGACGACGAACTATGCCGGATTCAACCACTATTTCGGTGGGTTCGGCTTCTGGGAAGCGTTCCGCACGCCCGAGGACAATGAGAAGTATCCGCAAAAGCTGCTGCCGGAATCCGAATGGACACTAGACCGGATGCGCAAGACCAAATACGCGCTCGCCGGCACCGTGGATCAGGTGAAGCGCGAGATCGAGGATCTGCACCGCATCGGCGGCAAGGGCGAGCTGGAGTGGTTCGGCTGGTTCTTCGACCAGGGCTTCATGTCGTGGGATGAGACACAGCGACAGTTCGACCTCTTCGCTAGGCACATTATTCCCGCTTTTCGGTAAGCACCGCGCTGTTGCCCCCTCCCCGGATCGGGAGGGGGCTCACGAGAGTATCGGAGTTTCCCCATGCCTGACGAATTCGCGCATCCCGAGTTCCTCGTCGAGACCGACTGGCTCGCGGCGCGTCTCGACGATCCAAAGGTGCTGGTATTCGACTGCACCACGCATCTGATCCCCGACCCCAAGATCACCTACCAGGTCGTGCCCGGCCGAGCGGATTTCGAGGCGGCACATATCCCCGGCGCGCAGTTTATCGATGTGCAGGCTGATGTCTCCGACACCTCACAGGGCCTGCGCTTCATGGCGCCTGGCGCGGATGCGTTCACCGCCGCTATGCGCCGGTTCGGCGTCAGCTCCGATAGCCGAGTGATTCTCTACAGCACTGCCAATGTGTGGTGGGCGACGCGCGTGTGGTGGCTGCTCCGCCTGTTCGGGTTCGACAACGCTTCGGTCCTGAATGGCGGCTTCCAGAAATGGCGGCGTGAGGGCCGTCCGACCGAGTCCGGCCCCGCCCGGACGCGCCCGCCGGGCAATTTCACCGTGCGCGCCACTCGTCCGATCATGGTAGGACGCGAGCAGGTGCGAAGCGCGATCGGCGATCCGGGTGTCTGCACCATCAACGCCCTGACCCCGCAACAGCACGCCGGCACCGGGGGCAACACCTACGGGCGCCCCGGCCGGATCGCCGGCAGCGTCAACCTGCCGGCCGCCCACCTTCTTGATCCGGCCGACAACACATTCCTGCCCGCCGACATGCTTCGCGCCCGCTTCGGCGCCGTCGGCGCATTGGACAAGCGTGTGATCACCTATTGCGGCGGCGGAATCGCGGCAAGCGCCGATGCGCTCGCGCTGGTCATGCTGGGCCACGAGAACGTGGTCCTATATGACGGCTCACTATCGGAGTGGGCGCCCGACCCGGCGCTGCCGATGGAGACCGGCTGAGTTCAGCTACCCTCCAACGCGGCGGTCTTACGCTGCAAGCTTGCTTCCAGCGCCGCCGCTCCGCCACGGGACAACAAGGAGCTGAAATCCGACCGCCGCACTGCCACCTGGCTGATCGTGCCATCCGCCAGCACGTCTGTTACCTGCCAGGCCCCATTCGGTGCCCGACGCATCACATAATCGATGGTATGCTTCTCGCCGTTCGGCGCCACGATCTCGGTATGCACCACTTGCGCCCCCCCAGCGAGGCTGCGGGTCTGCGGCGAGACGATAAATCGCTGGCCGTTATAATGATCGAACGCTTGGACGTAGGTGGCCACGGTGTATTGCCGGAATATGTCGAGCAGCCGCCTCTGCTCCTCGGGCTGCAATCTGGACCAGGCCGGGCCGACCGAGACGCGAAGTATGAAGGGCAGATCGAAGACGCGCTCAACCGTCGGGGTCAGCTCGGTGGCGCGTTGGGCGAATGGGGTCGCCTTGCCTTGCCGCATGATGGTCAGCAGCGCCTGGTGCAACTGCTCGATCGGTGCGACCGGCCCGGCGGTCTGCGCCCGCGCCACAAGACAGCCGGCCGAACCGCCCAGCAGAACGGCCCAAGCACCGCGGAGTAGCGCGCGGCGAGCGAAACCGATCGCAATCATCCGTCCCCCCAACAATATTCGGGCTCGCATATAGGCACGGCTCGCCAAGGGTCGAAAGGGACGGCAGGGGCGGAATCGGCGGTTCGGGCTTGCATTCTCCGGCTAACGTGATACCGGGCCGATACTGCCCCGTAGTGACTGCCGCCCCTGTCTGTCCCTATCTCTCGGCTCGTTCGAGTCTGACCGGAGATCCCGGCTTGTCCATAGCTACGACAGTTCTTGGCGCGACTGACGCGCTGGCCGGCGCAATGGGTGTCCTCGACCGTCCGCTGGAAGCCAAGCCTTTGCTGGAGAAGGCGCGACGGAGGAGCGGGCACGCCGACCTGGGCGAATGGGACGTCGCGGCACCATTGGCGCGCTTGTTGGACGCATGTGCGCGTGAGGCGGCGTTGAGCCTGCTCGGGCGCGGGGCGCTGCGTTGGGATGTCGTGCGCTACGCATCCAACCTCCTGCGCCTGCGCGCCGAGGAGCGCGCGTGTCCCAATATCACGGCCGAACCGATTGCCTCTCCCATTTTCATCACCGGCCTGCCGCGCAGTGGCACCACCTTCCTGCACCGGCTGATGATGGAAGATCCGGAGAACCGGGCTCCCCGCGTCTTCCAGACGATCCATCCCTATCCGGACAGCTCGGGGGGACGTGATCGCCGGGAGCAGCGCGTCAACCGCCAGTTGTATGCGTTCGCGCAGGTGGCCCCAGAGTTCCGCTCGCTGCATCCACTGGAGGCCGCCTCGCCGCAGGAGTGCTGCGAGATCACCGCCCACGTGTTCCGCAGCCTTCGTTTCGATACCACCTTCCATATCCCATCCTATCGAGGCTGGCTGGACGAGGAGGGGCACCTTCCGGCCTATCGGTTCCACCGCCGCTTCCTCCAGCATTTGCAGCATCAGCAGGGCGGCGGACGGTTCGTGCTGAAATGCCCTGATCATCTGTTCGCGTTGCGCGAGCTGCGCGCCGTCTATCCCGATGCGCGGGTGGTCTTTGTGCATCGCGATCCGGTGAAAGTCCTGCTTTCAGTGTCGCACCTCACCGAGGTGCTCCGCCGTCCATTCACCAGGCGGGTGGATCGCCGGCGTATCGGTCGCGAGGAGAGTGCGCGGTGGTATGACGGCACGCTGCGCATGATTCAGGCCGATGCGGAAAGCCCGTTCGCCGAACCGATCTGCCATGTCCATTACCTCGACCTGATCAGCGATCCGGTCAGCACGGTGGAGGGCGTATACGCCCACTTTGGCCTCACCTTGGCTCCGGAGGCGGCTTCACGCATGGCGCGCCTGGTCGCCGCGCGACCCAATGGCGGCTATGGGCAGCACAGCTATCGGTTTGAGGATCATGGGCTGGACGCGCAAGCCGAGCGCGACCGCTTCCGTGGCTACATGATCCACTTTGGCATCGAACCCGAGGAGGCGCGCGCGGGGCCGGCCTCTCCCGGCTCCGTGCCGGATGCGCTCCGTTCCGCCCGCACGGGTGCGGGGTAGGCACCCCTTGCGCCGTGCAGGGTCATCGCGCATCGTCGCGCGCCCCTGCGTGAAGGAACAAGCGGATGCGCCTTGCGGTCCTAAAGGAACGACGCGCGTTTGAGACCCGCGTGGCGGCCACGCCAGAAACCGTCAAACGGCTGATTGGGCTGGGGTTGACCGTCGCGGTGGAGACCGGGGCGGGCAATCAGGCGGGTGTCAGTGACGCCGATTTCGCCGCCGCTGGAGCCGAGCTTATGCCGGACGCCCAAACCGCGCTGTCGGGCGCCGGGATCGTGTTCGCGGTGCAAATGCCGGAGCCCGAGCAGCTCGCGCTGATCCAGCCCAACACCCTGCTCGTTTGCATCGCCAACGCGCAGGGCGCAGGTGATGCCTTGGGCATCCTGGCCGAGCGCCGCATCGATATCGCGGCGATGGAGCTGCTGCCCCGCATCACGCGCGCCCAATCCATGGACGTGCTGTCGAGCCAGGCCAACCTCGCCGGATATCGCGCGGTCATAGAGGCCGCCGCGGCATTTGATCGCGGCTTTCCCATGATGATGACGGCGGCGGGCACGGTGCCGCCGGCCCGCGTTTTCGTTATTGGCGCCGGGGTGGCCGGGCTGCAATCGATCGCGACCGCCCGTCGGATGGGCGCCATCGTCTCGGCGACGGACGTGCGGCCGGCCGCCAAGGAGGAGATCAAGTCCCTCGGCGCGACCTTCATTGGCGTGGAGGACGAGGAGACCGCCGCCCAGACGGGCGCCTACGCCCGCGAGATGTCCGATGCGTTCCGCCGCAAGCAAGCGGAGCTGATGGCCGCCACGGTGGCTAAGAACGACATCGTGATCTGCACCGCCCTCGTCATGGGCCGCGCGGCTCCGGTCATCGTGACCGAGCCGATGGTAGCGGCGATGCGACCGGGCAGCGTGATCGTGGATCTCGCCTCGGATTCCGGCGGCAACTGCGCCGTGACGAAGCCCGGCGAGAGATTCGTGACCGGTAATGGTGTGGTCGTGCTGGGCTGGCGCAACTGGCCGGGCCGAATCCCCGTGGCCTCCAGCGCGCTCTATGCGCGCAACCTGATGACCTTCCTCATCACGTTCTGGGACAAGGAGGCAGGGGCACCGCGCCTGCCCGAGGACGACGAGATCGTGCGCGGGGTGCTCTTGACCCGTGCCGGCGCAGTGATCCATCCGCAATTCGCCGAACCAGCGCCCCAGGCCGCCTAACTTTCGGAGCCGCCGATGGACCCTAACCAGATTGCCCAGGAGGCCGCCCGTCTCGCGGCCCAAGCCAATGCGCTCGCCGCCCATGCGGGAACGATGGTGTTTCCCAATACCGCCGTGACGGCGGCGCTCGCCGAGGGAATACCATTCATCTACCTGTTCGCCATCTTCGTGATGGCCTGCTTCGTCGGCTACTATGTGGTCTGGAACGTGACCCCGGCGCTGCACTCGCCGCTGATGGCCGTCACCAACGCGATCAGCTCGGTCATCGTCGTCGGTGCCATGCTGGCGACCGGCCTCGCGTTGAGCACCGTGTCCCGCTGGTTCGGCTTCTTCGCCGTGTTGCTGGCCTCGGTCAACATCTTCGGCGGATTCCTGGTCACGCACCGAATGCTCTCGATGTTCCGCCGGAAGCAAGGGTAGGGGGCACCGATGTCTCCGCACCTGACCGCGTTCTTCTACCTGGTCGCCGCCGTCCTGTTCGTGCTGGCGCTACGCGGCCTGTCGAGTCCTGTCACATCGCGGCAGGGCAACCGGCTCGGCATGATCGGCATGTTGGTCGCCGTGCTCGCCACGCTGGTGGGCAACCAGATGTGGGTGGGCGGCTACGGGCTGATCGTCCTGGCCATCGTCATCGGCGGCAGCATTGGCGCGTTCATCGCCTACCGCATCCAGATGACGGCCCTGCCACAACTGGTCGCCGCGTTCCATTCGCTGGTCGGGATGGCCGCCGTGTTCGTGGCCGCGGCGGCGCTGAACGCGCCACAGGCGTTCGGCATTGGCGTGCCGGGCGCCATCCACAGCCAAAGCCTGATCGAGATGTCGATTGGGCTCGTCATCGGCGCTATCACTTTCTCGGGATCGGTAATCGCTTTCGCCAAGCTGCAAGCCCTGATGAAGGGGGCGCCGATCACCTTCCCCTTCCAGCACTGGCTCAACCTGGCCCTCGGCATACTTGCCGTGGTGCTGATCGTGATATTCGTTGCCACTGGCAGTCAGGCGGTGTTCTGGATCCTCGCCGTGCTAGCCTTCGCGCTCGGCTTCCTTATCATCATCCCGATCGGCGGGGCCGACATGCCGGTGGTGGTGTCAATGCTGAACAGCTACTCGGGCTGGGCGGCCTGCGGCATTGGCTTCACCATCCAGAACCTCGCGCTCATCATCACCGGATCGCTGGTCGGCGCCTCGGGCGCGATCCTGTCCTATGTGATGTGCAAGGGCATGAATCGCAGCATTGTCAACGTATTGCTGGGAGGCTTCGGTTCCGAGGGCGGGGCGGCGGCCATCGGGGGCGGGACAGCGGTGGATCGCACCGTCAAGAGCGGCAACGCCGACGACGCGGCGTTCATCCTGAAGAACGCCTCCAAGGTCATCATCGTGCCCGGCTACGGCATGGCGGTGGCCCAGGCCCAGCACGCGCTGCGCGAGATGGCCGACACGCTGAAGGCCGAGGGAGTGGACGTGAAATACGCCATTCACCCGGTCGCCGGGCGGATGCCCGGCCACATGAACGTGCTGCTGGCCGAGGCCAATGTCCCCTATGACGAGGTCTTCGAGCTGGAGGCCATTAACAACGAGTTCGCCACCGCGGACGTGGCCTATGTGATCGGTGCCAACGACGTGACCAATCCGGCGGCGAAGACCGACCGATCCTCGCCGATCTATGGGATGCCCATTCTGGAGGTCGAGCGGGCGGGCACGGTGCTGTTCGTCAAGCGCTCCATGGCGTCGGGCTACGCGGGAGTCGAGAACGAGCTGTTCTTCCGCCCGAACACGATGATGCTGTTCGGGGATGCGAAGAAGATGACCGAGGAGATCGTGCAGGCGCTCGGCCGCTGACCATGCAGGGCCGCGTCGCCTTGGTGACGGGCGCGGCGCGCGGGATCGGCCAGGGGATCGCCGCGCGGCTGGCGGCGGATGGATTCCAGGTGGTGGCGGCCGATCTAGACGCGGCGCCGGCGCCGCCTTCGGGCCGGGCGGTGATCTGCGATGTGGCGGCGGAGGCGGAAGTGGCTCGCCTCGTCGCGGACATCGCCGCCAGCGAGGGCCGGCTGGATGCGCTCGTCTGTAACGCCGGCATCATGATCCGCAAGCCGGTGGGCACGCTGAGCCTGGAGGAGTGGTCGCGCGTGCTGGCGACCAATCTAACTAGTACGTTCCTGCTGGTGCGCGAGGCCGAGGTGATGCTGCGCGGGGCCGGCGGTGCTGTGGTGACGATTGCCTCCACACGCGCGCACATGTCGGAGCCGGATACCGAAGCCTATGCCGCCTCCAAAGGCGGGTTGGTCGCGCTGACCCATGCGCTTGCCATCAGCCTTGGCCCGGCGATCCGCGTCAATTGCATCAGCCCCGGCTGGATCTTCACCAAGGGGGCGGCGCCGAGCGCGGCTGACCACGCCCAGCACCCGGCCGGCCGTGTCGGCACGGTCGCGGATGTGGCGGCGCTGGCGTCCTATCTCGTGGGCGGGGAGAGCGGTTTCGTCACCGGGGCGGAGTTCATCATCGACGGGGGCATGACGCGAAAGATGATCTATGTGGGGTAGGGTGGAGCGCTGCGTGACGAGTCCACGATGACAATGATTTCGGTGAACGGCCGGATGCGGGAGGTGGCGGCGGATCCGGCGACGCCACTGCTTTACGTGCTGCGCGACGATCTGGGCCTGGTCGGGGCTAAGTTCGGCTGCGGGCTTGGTCAGTGCGGCGCCTGCACGGTGTTGCTCGACGATGCGCCTGTGTTCTCCTGCGTCACGCCGCTTCTGGCTGTCGAGGGACGGCATGTTCGCACGATCGAGGGCCTGGGCAGTCTTGATGATCCCGGCCCGCTGCAACGCGCCTTCATCGCCGAGCAGGCGGCGCAGTGCGGCTACTGCATCCCCGGCATGGTGATGCGCGCCCAAGCCTTGCTGGAGCGCAACCCGGCGGCGAGCGAGGCCGAGATCCGGGCACATATGCAGCCCAATTTGTGCCGATGCGGCACGCATATGCGCATCCTGCGCGCGATCCGCCGGGCTTGCGCCGAGGTGCAGGGGCGCACGCAAGCCACCGCCTCGGGCCGGCCGGAGATGGACCAATGATCCCGCTCAAGCGCCGCGCCGTGCTGCGGGGTGGGGCGCTCATGGTCGGGTTCGTGCTCGCCGGCCACCAGCACGCCGGAGGTGCCGATGCACCGTTCACCGGCGATCTCGCGCGCAGCCCGTATCTGGATTCCTGGATCAGGCTCAATCCTGATGGGCGCGTCACCGTGTTTACCGGCAAGGTGGAGCTTGGCCAGGGCATCCGGACCGCGCTGGTACAGGTCGCGGCGGAAGAGTTGGACATCGATCCCGCCCAGGTCACGCTGATCACCGCCGATACCGCGCGCACGCCGGACGAGGTGTACACGGCGGGCAGCCATTCCATGCAGGACAGCGGCACGGCGATCCGCGACGCGGCGGCGGAGGTGCGCGGCCTGTTGGTGGGCGCGGCGGCGGCGCGGTGGGGCGTGGCGCCCGAGCAGCTTACGACCCGGAATGGCGCGGTGTCCGCTCCAGACGGACGCCGCATTGCCTATGGCGATCTTGCCGGCGCGGTCGATCTGCATCAGCCCGCCCAGCCGCCCTTCGCGCTGAAGCCGCCGGAGCGCTTCACCCTGGTCGGACGCTCGATGCCCCGCCTGGACATCCCGGCCAAGCTCACCGGTGTCCGGAGCTACGTGCAGGATTTGGTTCTGCCCGGCATGGCGCATGGGCGTGTGGTGCGCCCCTTTGCCTATGGCGGGGCGCTTCTGGCGGTGGACGTGGCGGAGGCCGAGCGTATGCCCGGCGTGCTGCGCGTGGTGCGCGACGGCAGTTTCCTCGGCGTGATCGCCGAGCGGGAGTTTCAGGCGATCGAGGCCATGCGCGCCCTTGCCGCCAGCGCGCGCTGGGCGCCGGGGCGAAGGCTTCCCGAGCCAGGCGAGATGGCCGCGATCCTCCAACATCTTCCGGCAGAGGACATCGTGGTTCTGGACCGGCGCGATGCGGTGTCCGCCACAGGGCGGAGCTTGGAAGCGCAGTACGCGCGGCCGTATCTCGCGCATGGCTCGATCGGGCCTTCCTGCGCGGTGGCGCGATTCGACTCCGGGGAACTGATCATCTGGACTCACTCGCAGGGCGTGTTCCCCCTGCGGGGTGCGATTGCCGAGATGCTGCGAATGCCGGCGGCGCATGTGCGCTGCATCCACCTGGAGGGCGCCGGCTGCTATGGCCAGAACGGGGCCGACGACGCGGCGGCCGATGCCGCCCGGCTGGCCCGCGCCCTGCCGGGGCGCCCGGTTCGCCTGCAATGGATGCGCGAGCAGGAGCAGCAATGGGAGCCGTACGGGCCGGCGATGCTGGCGCGCGCGCGGGGAACGCTCGATCCGGCGGGTCGGATCGCCGCGTGGGAATATCAGATTTGGAGCAACACCCATGCGCGGCGGCCGGGACCGACGGGTGTGCTACTTGCTGCACAGTCGCTCGCTGATCCTTTTCCGCCGCCCCGGCCGAGGCCGATCCCAATGCCAGAGGGCGGCGGAGACCGCAATGGTGTCCCGCTCTATCGGGTACCGAATGCGCGGACGGTGTATCACTTCATTCCGTCCATGCCGCTGCGCGTTTCCGCGCTGCGCTCGCTTGGCGCGCATTTGAACGTGTTCGCGATCGAGAGCTTCATGGACGAGCTGGCCTTGGCTGCCGGTGCCGATCCGGTGGCGTTCCGGCTGGACCATCTCGACGATCCGCGTGCCAGAGATGTGGTGCGCCTGGCCGCAGAACGGTTCGGCTGGTCCGCAGCCCGGCCCGGATCGGGGCGAGGCTTCGCCTTCGCGCGGTACAAGAACCTGGCGGCCTATTGCGCGATCGCGCTGGAGGTCTCGGTCGATCGCGCGAGCGGGCGTATCAAGGTGGGCCGCGTCGTGGCGGCGGTGGATAGCGGGCAGGCGGTGAACCCGGACGGGATCAGGAACCAGGTCGAGGGCGCGATTGTGCAGGCGACGAGCTGGACGCTGTTCGAGCAGGTCGGCTTTGATACCGAGCGTGTGACCAGCCGCGATTGGAACAGCTATCCGATCCTACGATTCGACGCCGCGCCCGACAGCATCGCGGTGCATGTGATCAATCGCCCCGGCGCTCCCTATCTTGGCACCGGCGAGTGCGGCCAGGGTCCGGCCTCGGCGGCGATCGCCAACGCGGTGGCCGACGCAACGGGCACGCGGCTGCGGGAGATGCCGCTGCGTATGCCGGGATGATCAGGGTGGGGATAACCAGAAGAAGAAACGGCCGCCCGAGGGCGGCCGTTCTCGCCGATATGGTTATAGGCTGAACACGAAAAGCATCGACGTGTTCTGCATGTCCTTCAAGTTAGGCGAATGGTCGAGGAAGGCCTTCGTCTGCACATTCCCGCCAATCAGCACGGCGACATACTGCTTGCCATTGACGGCATAGGTCATCGGGGGCGCCGAGCTGAACGAGCCGGCATTGAAGCTCCAGAGGGGCTTCAGCGTCTCATCGTCCAGCGCATAGATCTGTCCGTCGCTGGTCGTGGTGAAAACGAGCCCACCGGCCGTCGAGGTCACGCCAGAAGCAACGTTGTGATCCATTGGCTGCTGAGCCACCTTCTTGCCCGTCGTCGGGTCCATCGCCGATACGCTTCCCTTGACCTCCCCTGCGTTCACATAGGTGCCTCCCAGCCAGAACTCCCCGCTCGCGTCGTTGGACGGATCGGGGGTGACATTAGAGCAGGCCTCGATCCCACCGCCATACGAGAGGTGGGTTCGACCGCTGTATGTGGTCGGGAAGTAGTTCACGCCGCCTTGGATGTTCGGGCAACCTTCGAGCGTGCCTTGCTTGCGCCGCGAGGCCGCGCCGATCTTGTAGGTCTGGAGGGCCTTATTCGGGTCATACTCGACCGGCTTGCCGGTCTTCGGGTCGATCCCGTCCGTCCAGTTGACCTTCTGGGCGTACTGCTCGGCCGCGATGAACTGGCCGTTGCTGCGGTCGAGCGTGTAGAAGAAGCCGTTGCGCCCGAAATGGGCGATGATCTTCCGGTCCTCCCCGTTCACCTTGGTGTCGATGAGCTGGTTGATGCCAACCTCGTCATAGTCCAGGAAGTCGCCGGGCGTGTACTGGAAGTACCACTTCATCTTGCCGGTGTTGACATCGAAGGCGACGGTGGAGTTGGTGAACAGGTTGTCGCCAGGGCGGTATTCCGGGTCGAACATCGGGACCGGCTGGCCGGTGCCCCAGATGGTCAGCTTGCTGGCCGGGTCATACGAGCCGGTCTGCCAGTAGGAACCGCCGCCATGCTCCCAAGCGTCATTGTTCCCTTTCCACGTGTCGTGGCCAGGTTCGCCAGGAGCTGGAACGGTATAAGTGCGCCAAAGCCGTTCGCCCGTATCCGCGTTGAAGGCATCGATATGGGCGCGCGCCCCGCGGTCGCCGCCGCTGCCGCCGACGATCAGCTTGTCGTCCACCACAAGCGGCGCGGCGCTAAGGAAGCAGTGACTCGCCTTCAGGTCGTCGAACGCGATCGACTTGACCAGCTCGCCCGTGTCAGCCTTGGTCCAGTTGACCTTGCAGTCGCCAGTCACGGAGATCACGAAGTTCTTGTAGAGCGTGAGCCCGCGGTTCGAGGCAACCATCATGTCCGCCTTGTTGGTGCCGGGGTCCATGACCCAGAGAATCCGGGCCTTGGCAGGGTCTCGCACATCGATCTTGTAGACGGTGCCGAATCCATCGACCACGTACATCATACCATCGTCAACCAACGGCGTGCTCTGATGACCGCCCATCGGGGCCGAGCCAACACCCTGGGTGCCACCCAGGGCGATGGTGAAGGCGACATGCAGGTTCTTCACATTGGACTTGTTGATCTGGTCAAGCTCGGAATAGCGGTGGGAGGCGTAGTCCTTGTTGACCATCAACCAGTTCTGCGGCTCCTTGTCAGCGTTCAAGAGGCGCTGCGGCGTCACCTCGCCCGCGATCGCCGGCAATGATGTCGTCGCGAGCAGGGTGGATGCGAGCAGAATCGTGTTCCGAAGCGAACGGTATTTCACGTCTTCCTCCCCCTATGGTCCGTTTGCGTGGCGGGGCCTCGTTGAACGACCCGTTCAGTATTTGGATGGGTAACAGGCGCTCACCAGCACCTGAAATTCTACCCCGGCCCAGATCGTCGGACAAGCTCTGGGCAGGCGCCGCACGCGTCAAAGCGGGCCTTTGTCGGGAAGGATCACCGGGGGAAGGTCCGCGAAATTGATCTGGCTTCCATCATCCATGAACGGAACCGTGTCGGTGGCAGCGTTCTGATCCCCCTTGTTCGGTTGGATCTGCCCCATCTTGATGTTGTCCCGCGGCTGCGCGTCGGGCGGCATCTGCTGGTTGGAGGCGACCCCCATCACTTCCTGGCCATGATCGCGCTTTTCCTGCGCACTGGAAATCTTCCGGGCCAGTCCCCTGGAATAAGCGAGTTGATAACTGCGTGGCCTGCCGGACGGTACATTGTTCGCGTCAAGCGCGTCCACCCAGAGATAGATCGATCCTGGGTTGTTTCCTTTCTTGTTCGGTTCGGTGATGACAGTCCACACCAGACTGAAGCGGGGCGGCAGTTTCTCGGTCGTCGGCCAGCCCATCAGGCCATGGAATCCCCGATATGTCACTGCAAAAAGGGACATGGTCACGACAATCGCGGCGGCCTTGACCCACCATCGCCAGAGCGAGGTCAGATTGATGCTGAGCAGCAGCACCGCTACGACGACATACGCCGCGACGAGCCCGACAACGGCGAGATTCACCCGGCTGCCTCCTTCATAAGCCCCGGTTTTGCCTATTTCGGCCCGTTCCCCGACGACGGCGTACGCACGGCCTTGATAAGGGACTTGAACGGCTGCTCCTCGACATCCGTGACCTTCCCCTGAGAGTCAAGCGTGAAGCGAACAAAAGTCTCTTCCTGCCCCTTGTGATCGAATTCGTGCGTGCCGTAGTAAACCACTGACGCGATCGGGTTCAGCTTTTCCACTTTCACCGAAACCGGGATCTTGTTGGCCGATTTGGCGAGGAACTCGTTCGCGTTGACAATGTACTCGCCCGGCACGATCCCGCGAAGCATGACGATCTCTTGGCGCAATGGATTCCGGATTGTCTGGCCGTTGACGGTTATGGTGTTGCGGTAGTCGCCACGGTCGTCGCGGTCGAGAGTCATCAGGCCGGCTTCCTTAGAGTGATACCACACGATGCTCCCGGCTGGATCCTGGACATAGAGGTCCATGTCGTCGGGATCGTTGTCCGGCCAGGACATGGTGATGAGGAATTCGGCCTTCAGATCCACGGCTCCCGTCTTCGCGGTCGGGTGGATCAGCGAGAAGGCTATGAACACCATGAAGGCGAAACCGAGCAGCACGTTGAAGAGCATGTCGGTGAACGGCACGAACGTCCCGTCATCGCTGCTGCCCGGCAGGTTTTCGTCAAACATGGTCGGCGCGCTCAAGCCTGGAGACGACATGCACCTCGGTCACGTCGGTGATGGCGCCGAACAGTTCGCTGACGGCCTTGTCCAGGAAGAAGTACTGTAGCTTTAGCAGGAGGGCGGTGCCGATCCCGGTGACGGTTATGTTCAGTGCCGTGGCCATGCCGCCGCTCATGCCGGTCAGCGCCGTGCGCAAGGACTCGGCATCGAATGCGGTCAGGCCGGCAATGGGTATCAGCATCAATATGAAGCCAACGGCCGTTCCCAGGAGCGCCAGGCGAAGCAGCGACTCCGACACGAACAGGCCGAGCTTCTCCCGACCGCGGAGCCGGTCGGCGAGCGCGCGCAGCAGCAGCGTTTGGTCGATGCGCTGCCCCCCTTGGGCGCGGGCTTTGGCAACAAGGTTCCCTTGGGCGCGGGCTTTGGCAACAAGGTTCGCGACGTGGCGCCCGATCATGCTGTCCTTGGGGGCGCGGGCCGGATCGACGAAGCCTCGGGCGAGGGCTGCCGGCTCCCTGTCGAGCGCCTCTCGGAAAGTCCGCGTCGCCACCAGTTCTTTCGACACGAACCAGGTCTGCGCCAGGCAATGCAGGCTGGTGATCGCGAATATGCCAAGGATTAGGGACGATATATGCGTCCGGTCCGTCTCGAACATCACCTGGATAAGGCCAAGCTGCCAAACCACAGCCAGGCCGAAGCAGGTCAGGCCGATCAAGATGAGCCAGCGGAGCAGGGGCAGGAAATCGCGTGATTCCGGTACGGTGGCGAGGAACATAGATGGGCGGGAGGCAATCGACTGGGTGTTCACGGCATCTCCCCTCACGGTGCCAACGTAAACGAGCCTCGGCGCCCGAGCGCGGTCAACCGCGCGAGAACGCGAAGCGTCACCCGACCCAAGCTTCCCGTGCCGCGTCTGTCGCGGCCGGTCCTCGGACAGCCAGGTTGTGCCGAGGATATGTCCGCGGGCCGCCGCAGTGTTGTCCTGCGAGAAACCCAGGGCGGGACAGGCCCGAAAACCTTACCGTTGGTATGATATCGGAGGTCTGCTATATTGGTCTAGTGGGCATTCGTTGAAAATGCGCGGGGGAGAACTGGGCATGGGTGAGGCTGCGAGCTGGATCGGGGATCTGGCACCGATCAGCGACGCCGATTGGGACTATGAGCGTGCGCGTCACCTGCTTAATCGCGCCGGTTTCGGCGGCACACCCCAGGAGATCGCGCGGCTGGCGCGCGTGACGCCCAGGGCAGCGGTGGATTCCCTGATTGATTACAAGGCGATTGGCACCGATCGGCTGAAGCCGTTCGAGCATTCGGGCGTCTATGATCCCACGCTGACGCCGTTCCCGCCGACCCGTCCGGCGGCGACGCGGCTCGCCGCCGAGGCCGGAGAGGCGATGGGGGTCGCCGTGAAGCCCTCCGGCAGCCGCAGGCTGCAACCGGTCGCCGACCGTTTCTTCTATTGGCTGCGGGCGAGCGCGCTGGAAACGCGCCGCGTCGCCAACTGGTGGGCCGAGCGGATGGTTGTGACCGAGCGGCCGCTCGAGGAGAAGATGGCGCTGTTCTGGCACGGCCATTTCGCCTGCGGCAACGAGAAGGTGCGTGACTATCGCAAGATGCTGGGACAAGTCTTACTATTCCAGCGGCACGCCACGGGCAATTTCCGCGATCTTCTAGTAGCGGTCGCGCAACATCCCGCAATGCTAGTGTTTCTAGACGCCGGGCAGAACGTGAAAGGCGCGCCCAACGAGAATTTCGGCCGCGAGGTGATGGAGCTGTTCACCATGGGCGTGGGCAACTACACGGAGCACGATATCCGCGAGGCGGCCCGCGCCTTCACCGGCTGGCGCGATGACGATCTGACGTTCCGCGTGGACCCGGCGAAGCATGATGACGGTAGCATAACCTTCCTCGGGCGCACCGGACAGTTCGATGGCGTGCAGATCCTGGACATCATTCTGGACCAGAAGGTTACGGCAAGCTTCATTGCTGGGAAGATTTACCGCTTCCTGGTGCGCGAGGATCTATCGCCATCGTTGCAGGAGCGCCTGGGTGAATTGCTGCGCGAGAACAACTACGAAATCGCGCCCTTCCTGCGCACCATCTTTCTGTCCCGCGATTTCTACAGCCCGGCTTCGGTTGGAACGCACATCAAGGGTCCGGTGGAGCTGATCGTTTCGACTTACCGCAGACTTGGCCTGACGGAACTGCCGGGGGTGCCGGACTTCAACGCGGCGAGCGGCGAGCTGGGGCAGGTGCTGCTCGATCCGCCCACCGTCGCGGGATGGGCGCAAGGACGCGCCTGGATCACGCCCGGAACGTTGCTGGCCCGCGGCAACTTCGCGCGCGAGGCCGTGTTGCCCAACATGATCGACTTCGTCGATCCCAACCTCATCCCCGATCCGGCGACGCGCAAGACGAACACCCGTATCCTGAGCGGCATGGACATCAGCACCGCCACCAGCGAGCAAGGGGCCGCCCAAGGGTCCGCTACGGCGGAGGCGGGCATGGGCAGGGACAGGGCCGGCCCGAAGGCCATGGCTAATCTTCTAAGCGAACATGAGGATTTCAACACCCGCTATGCCAGCCTGAAGGGCTGGCAGGAAGCGGTGCGCAAGATCAAGCCGATCCTGCGCGCGCCGGCGCAGTTCAGCCTGACCGACATCGTGTTCGCGGAGCAGGCGCGGACCACGGCAGATGCCGTGGATCGTCTGCTGGTGCGATTCCTGTCCGTGCCGATCGACGAACAGGCGCGCGCCGCGATCATCGCGTTCCTTGATGATCAGCTCGGCACCAGCGACCTGCTTCGTGCGAAAACCTACCTCGAAGAGCCGCTTCGGCTCGCCGCGCATCTCATCATGAGCGCGCCGGAATATCAGCTCGCCTAAGCCAAGGGAGAAGGAATGCATGGCGGTGTCACCGTATAGGCTGGGCGGTCTCGGGCGCCGCGACGTGCTGCGTGCCGGAGTGTATGGCTTGGGCCTAGGCGTGGTCGGGTGGGGCGCCGCGCCGCTCCTTGCTGATACGGCGGCACGGGCGGCCACGAGTGGCGAGCGCATCCTGGTCGTGGTCGAATTATCGGGGGCGAATGACGGGCTGAACACGGTTATTCCCTATGCGGATGACGCCTACTACCGGGCGCGGCCAAAGCTTGGCATCCGGCCCGAAAAGGTGCGGCGGATCGATGAGCATTTCGGATTCCAGCCGACCATGGCGGGCTTCGAGCGCCTGTACAAGGACGGGTCTCTCGCGATCGTGCATGGCGTCGGCTACGAGCAGCCGAGCTTCTCGCACTTCACGTCGATGGCGTACTGGCACACCGGCACGCCACATAGCGGCGATGTCTATGGATGGCTGGGCCGGCTGGCCGACGCCATGGACCCGCGCGGCACCCCCAACTTCGTGGTCAATGTCGAGGGCCACCAGTCGCTTGCCGTGCGCGCGCGCAACCACGTGCCGCTCGTCTTCGACAACCCAGAGAAGTTCGCGCGCGGCGGGCTGTTCGAGGAGCGGGCGACATTGCACACCCTGACCGCCGGACGTGACGCACGCAATTCCACCGAGGCTTTCCTGTTCGACGTGTCGGCCAGCGCGCAAAAGGCCGAAGTGCATGTGCGCGAGGCCTGCGCGAATTACCGCACCCCCGTGGATTACGGGCTCTACCGCTTCGGCCTGGAGCGGGTCGCGGCCTTGATCGCCGCCGGCTTCCCAAGCCGCATCTACTATGTTGCATACCCGAACAATGCTTTCGATACGCATGTGACACAGGCGGACACGCACGCGCGAATCCTGACCTATACATCCGATCACATCGCCGCCTTCCTGCGGGACATGGCGCGCATCGGCCGGGGCGATGATGTCGCGGTCATGGTGTTCAGCGAATTCGGGCGCCGCGTCGCCGAGAACGCCAATCTCGGCACAGATCATGGGACTGCGAGCGTCGCATTTGTTGCCGGCAAGCCAGCGAAGGGGGGGCATTACGGCGCCCCGCCAAGCCTGACCGATCTCGACGACGGCAACATGCGCTACACGACGGACTTCCGCCGCGTGTACGCGACGATGATCCGGTCGTGGATGGGATCAGACGCGCAGGCGGTGCTGAAAGGTGAGTTCGCGCCGCTTCCAATTTTCGCGGCATGAGATAATCCGCGCGGTGCGGCGGGCCGCCAAGTCTCCCCTTGGCAAATTCGTTTTCCTGGGACAAGCTTCCGGCTGATAAACACAGTCCTATCCAAGGGGGGAACGATGCGGCAAGGGAGCTTGAGCACCCGTGTCGGCCAGCAGAGCCGCGTGCGCCTCAAGGTTGCCGTTCTCTATGCGGTCCTGATTGCCGCCAATCTCGCCGTCTGGGGCTGGGCGCTGACGGCGTTCCGGCACTATCCCGTGCTGCTGGGTGCGGCGCTTCTGGCCTACGGCTTCGGCTTGCGTCACGCCGTCGATGCTGACCACATTGCCGCCATCGACAACGTCACTCGCAAGCTGATGCAGGAGGGCAAGCGGCCGGCTGCGGTTGGTTTCTTCTTCTCCCTGGGCCATTCGACTGTCGTCGTGCTGGCGTCGATCGCGATCGCCGCGACGGCGACGGCGTTCAGGGACCAGTTGGACGCTTTCCACAGCGTGGGCGGCGTGATCGGCACACTCGTTTCAGCATCGTTCCTGCTTGCGATCGCGGCCATGAACATCGTTATCCTGGTGACGGTCTATCGCACCTTCCGCCGCGTGAAGGCCGGCCAGCCTTATGTGGAGGAGGATCTTGACATGTTGCTGGCCGGGCGGGGGCTGCTCGCTCGGCTGTTCCGCCCTTTGTTCCGGATGATTCAGCGAAGCTGGCACATGTATCCGCTGGGTTTCCTATTCGGCCTTGGCTTCGATACGGCGACCGAGGTGGGCCTGCTCGGCATTTCCGCCGCACAGGCGGCGCAAGGGATGCCGGTGTGGTCGATCCTGGTGTTCCCGGCGCTGTTCACGGCAGGGATGTCCCTGGTGGACACGACCGACAGCCTCTTGATGCTGGGCGCCTATGGCTGGGCGTTCGTCAAGCCGATCCGCAAGCTCTACTACAACATGACGATCACTTTCGTCTCCGTCGTGGTCGCCTTGCTCGTTGGTGGCATCGAGGTTCTCGGCCTGGCTGGTGATCGATTCCGCCTCAAGGGGCCATTCTGGGACAGCATCGGCGCGCTGAACGACAATTTCGGAACGATTGGCTATCTTGTCATCGCCGTATTTGTCGTAAGCTGGATCGCATCCGCCATCATCTATCGTGCCCGCGGGTACGACCGGCTGGAGGTCAATCCCGGCTGAGACGGGCGCAGGACCGCACCGCTACCATCCCTGCAAACGCGCGAGCTGCTGGACCGCCTGCGCCGTCAGCACGGCGCCCATGCCGAGGATCAGAAGCGTGGTGGCAAGCTGCAACCGCAGCGCCCAAACGCTGTCCAGCCAAGCCAGGACTCGCCGCCCGATCTGCGCCGCGACAATGCCGACCAGCAGCAGCGCGGAGGCGAAGCCGAGGCTGAACACCAGCACGGTGCCGAGCCCCAGGAGAAGGCGGCCCTCCGAGATAGCGGCGAGCAGGATGGCGAGCGCCGTTGGATCGGGCAGCAATCCACCGGCGATGCCGAGCGCCAGAAGCATGCCAAGGTTCGGGCGCCGGTCCGTGACAAGATCGAGCCTGTGTGCGTGATAGGTGCCCCAGCCATGGGAGTGCAGACCGTGGGAGTGCGGGCCGTGCGAGTGGCTGTGTTCGATGCCGTGCGCATGGGCAAGCGCATGTTCATGCTCGTCCATCAGTTCGTGCGCATGATGGTGAAGTTCGTGCGCATGGTGGTGATGGTGGTCGTGCCGCGTGGCGGGAATGGCAAGAGCCGCGGGAAGCATGGTACGCTGGGTCCACAGAATCCAGCCGCCCAACGCGACGACCAGCAATCCAAGGGCAAGGCCAAGGTAGGCCTCGATCCGTCGCGGCACCAGCCACGCCGATCCCAGCGAAGCGAGCGCACCGACCAGCACGATGCCGCTTGTGTGCGAGAGCGTCACGAATATGCCGAGAATCACGGCGTCGATCGGCCGCCCGCGCGCGCCGACGATGTAGGCGGCCGAGATGGTCTTCCCATGCCCCGGCGTCGCGGCATGTACGGCTCCCGCCCAAAAGCTCGATATCAGGTAGAACAACGCTTCGCCCATGACCCCATTGTTGCATACGCTTCGTGGCTGGAGTCCAGTCCCGCCTTCGTTTCGTTGACAAGGCAGGCGGGCGCGTTATGGTGGCGTCAAGATTGCGGCACGGATGTTCCGGACAGCGTACCGTGCCGAAGGGGGGAACGACGGTTGCGGCACGCGCGTGCACCTTTCCTGCTGATCCCTATCGTTGCGGCCAGCCTTCTGGTCGTGGCTGGTTTTGTCGTCTGGAAGGGCGAGGCGCTGCCTTCCGCCCCACAAGCCAGCTTCATCGACCCTGACGAGCCGCAGCCGCGGAGCCTAACCGCCGAGGAGGAGGCCTATGAGGCAGCGATGTGGCCGCTCCACCGGGAGATCATCGAGGGTTCCGCCGGCACGATGACCCTTGCCGGCATCGTCTATGTCACCGAGGGGCGCGATCTCGGAAAGCTGGTTGCGACGGTGACGCCGCTTGAGCGCCGCTTCCACGACGCGACCCAGAAGGCCCGCGCGATCGTGCCGCCGCCCTCGTTGGCGCCGGTCCACACGCAATACCTCGAAGCCATGTCGCTCTACGAGCAGGCATCCACGGAGATGCTGAAGCTGGCGCGTGATGGTCGCGAGGACCACCTGATCGAGGCGCAGCGCATGGCGCAGCGGGCCGCCGAGGATGTGGTGAAGGCGGGCGACATCCTGTGGCCCGGAGAGCACAAGCCCAACTAAGGAGGGAACGGCATGAAAAAGCCCCTTAAAGCCTTGGCAATCGCGGGCTTGATGGCGCTCGCCGGACTGGCCACCGGGGCGACCAACCGCCCGGCCGCCGCGCAGGCCGAGCAGCCCTCGGTCTGCTCGGCCTGGCTCATGGAGAGTAGCCGGTTCATGAACGTGCCATTCGGGTCGTTCATGCCCGACCGGGACTTCATCCCTGGCAGCACCAATCCCATGCACAACATCGCCACGGTGGATCTGCCGGTTAATATCGGGGTCATCAAGTGCGGCAAGGAGCTGATCCTGTACGACACGGGCTGGAGCCAGCAGGAATATCACCGGATGACCGGCACCCAGCACTTCACGCCACTCGCGGAGCAGCTCAAGGCGCTCGGCTTCGACGTGAACGACGTCACCAAGATCGTGCTCGGCCACGGCCACTGGGATCATGCGGGCCAGATCATGGCCTTGCCGAAGGCCACCCTCTACATCCAGCGCGAGGAGCTGCGTGGAATCGAGTGGGCCTTGAACTACCCGAATCCGAAGATCAGCGCGCAGAACACCAGTCCCGGCGGCTGCTTCCGTACGCCCGCTTGCGGCTACGAGCCGCTGACGCTTGAGAACATTTACGGCAAGGTTCTCCACGGCCAAGCTATCATCGTGAACGGTGAGATGGAGATCCTGCCTGGGGTGCGTATCCATCCCGCATTCCGCGCCCACACCGCCGGCTCGCAGCTTCTCGAAGTGCCGACCAGTATCGGCAAGCTGGTGTTCGGCTCGGACGCCTATTCGTCATACGAGGGCATTCGGGATTGGATGGCGGCGAACATCCAGCAGACTGATACGGTGCAGCAATTCCTGGCCTACGAGAAGTGCTACCAGATCACCGGCGGCTACGAGCATTGCGTCTCGGCCCATGAGCCGGTGACCTATACCGACAAGTATCCGCTGACCAAGAACTCCTGGGTCGGCGCCAATGGAGGGCGCATGGCTGAGCTCGCGCTCGCCCCTGGCGAAACCTCCCGCAAGCCGCACTGAGGCGGGGCGCGGATCGTGGCCATGCCGCGGTTCACGCATCCGCGCCGGCTTGCCTTCGCGATGGGGCTGGCGCTGCTGGCCCCAATCCCGGTCCAGGCGCACGATGCCAGCGCCTATGGCGGCGTCTTCCGCTCGCGGAACGCGGGCGGGACATGGCTCAGCGCCGATGCCGGGCTGTTCCTCAACGCGGCGCTGATCGTGGCGGTCGATCCGCGCGATCCGGCGCATCTTCTGCTTGGTACCGATACCGGACTGCTTCGTTCGGTGAATGGAGGACGAAGCTGGAAGCCTGAGGCGAAGGGTGTTGTCACAGGCGCGGTCTTCGCCGTGGCATTCGCGCCGGGGCGCGGCACGATTTTATGCGCCGCAACAAACGGGGTTTTCCGCTTCGCCGACGGACGGTGGAACCGCGCGGACGTGCCGCCGGACGCCATGCCCGCACGCCGGATCGCATTCGGGACGAAGCCTGGGCGGGTCTACCTTCTGGGCAGGAACGGCCTATTCGCGAGCGATAACCAGGGCCGCAGCTTCGCCCCGCTCCACACCCCACCGCGCGGCGCCAAGGTAACGGCACTTGCCGTCTCGATCGCGCCCGAGGAGACGATCGTCGCTTTGGCCGATGGCGCGCTGCTTGCCAGCCTCGATGACGGATCGCATTGGGAGGATCGAGGCGCTGACGCAGGCCCCTTTGAGACGCTTCTATACGACGAAGCGCCGTCTGGCCACCTTTGGGCCAAGGCACGCGGCGCGCTGCTCGCGAGCGACGATCTCGGTCGGCACTGGCACGTCGTGGGACGGCTGCCCGAGCCGAACATTATTGTGCGGGGAATTGCCGCCGAAGCCGCACGTGTGATCCTCACCTCGGATCGCGGCATGTATATAAGCCTCGATGGTGGCCAGACTTGGCAGTTCGAGGAGAGCGGCCTTCCGGTCCATATCGAGGCAGGGTCGCTGACCCGCGATCCAAGCGACCAACGGACATTGTACGCCGTCTATTCCCTCATGCCCTATGCGCAAGTGTGGCGTGCCGCGCTTGAGGGCAGCACCTTGCTGTCGCGTGTCGATGCCACGCAGCTGATTGGCGGGGGCGCCTTCATGGTGACGCTCCTGCTTGTCGGCTTTATGCTGGTCCGCTGGCTCGCTCATCGCCCGCGCCCTCTTCCCGACGGACCCCTTAGATGATCCGATTTCGCCGCCGCGCTGCTCC
The DNA here is from genome assembly GCA_035252035.1 of Acetobacteraceae bacterium. GTDB lineage: Bacteria > Pseudomonadota > Alphaproteobacteria > Acetobacterales > Acetobacteraceae > DATFDN01. Next base: position 34,860 of record DATFDN010000329.1, read on the forward strand.
TGTCCTCGCCTTGGTGCTCAGCGTCGCCGTCGTGGCTGGCGCCGGGGCTTGGTCCCTTCTTGCGGGCCGCTCCGCCCGGTTCGTGGAATACAAGACGGAGGCGAGGGACATGCCGACCGCGATCACCGTGGCGGCGGATGGAACTGTGTGGTTCACGATGGACCTATCCGCCGCGATCGGCCGGGTGCGTAATGGGCGCCTGGAGCGCCTGCCGACTCCGGGGCCAGGCTTGCAGCCGCTGGGCCTTGGCGCCGCGACGGACGGCGGCGTGTGGTACACCGACAATGCCGACCATGCCGTGGCGCATATGTCCCGCGACGGCGTGGTATCGCGCTTCGGCATCGAGACACCGAGCGTTCAGCTCGCGCGGCTCACCGTCGCGCCCGATGGCGCGGCCTGGTTCGCCGAGCCGACCGGATACAGCATAACCCGCCTCAAGGACGGCGCCTTCACGCGCCACGTCTTCGCATCCGCGCGCGGGGCGCCGTACGGCGTCGCGGTCGCGCCCGACGGAACGGTGTGGGCAACGTTGCAGGGGGACAACCAGCTTCTCCAGATCACCTCGCCGGACAACATGCGGGCGATCGACATTCCGCGTCCTGCCGCGCTTCCCTCGGACATTGCAATCGGCCCTGATGGATTGGTGTGGTTCATCGAGTTCCACGCTGACCGCATCGCGCGGTTCAGTAATGGGCGCTTTGAGGAATTCGCGGTCGGCGCGCAGGGCGCCGGGCTGAGCGGGCTCGCTGTCGCGCCGGACGGAACGGTGTGGTTCGGGATGCTTCGCGGGGGCAGCCTTGGCCGTCTTCGGGCGGGCAAGGTCGAGCAGTTCCGCCTTCCGCGCGATCATGCGCGACCGTTCACCGTGGCGCTCGATCCTGCTGGAAACGTCTGGTACGCGGATATCAGCGGCTATGTTGGCTGGCTTGAGGCAGCAAGCCTGTCCCGATGATCCGGCAGACGTAGGACAGTCCGCAAGATACCCAGGAGTGCCGCCGCCGGATCGGCTGCGGCACGCTCCGACCGCCAGGCCATGAACCCGTCCGGACGCACCAGGACGGCACCGGACGGCGTGATATCGTAAGTTCGGCCGAAGTCTCCGTTTGGGTCGATGATGCCAGCCGATATGCCTGTCTGACGGACGGCAGTTTCCGCTCCGCGTCGCGCGCGGCAGCATCCTCGCTTGCCAACGCCTTGCTCCCACCCCACTGCGTCACGCTGCCTTGGCGTGCTCGCGCAGCACGATAGTATCGGGCACACGGTCCGTCGCCCGGTTCAGCACGAAATCGAACACGATCTCAGTGAACGGAGCATCGAGCCCCAGTGCCCGCGCTGCCGCCGGATCCTCGTTGCGGGTCATGCGCGGGATCAGCTCGTCGCGAGTCGCGAAGGCGACATCGTCATACAGGTACTCGTCGCCCGCGATGTTGATTTGCGTGGTCAGCCTCCGGTGGCCCGGCGCATCGACGAAGAAGTGGATATGCGCCGGGCGCCGCCCATGGCGGCCGAGCAGGTTCAGCAGCTTCTGCGTCGGCCCGTCCGGTGGCAGGGCGTAGCCCGCCGGCATGATGGTGCGGAAGCGGTAACGCCCGTCCGCATCGGTCTCGATCCGGCGGCGCAGATTGTAGGCACTCTGCGACGGGTCGAAGAAGGAATAGAGACCCTTCGTGTTGGCGTGCCACACATCCACGATGGCTTCAGCGATCGGCTTGCCGTCCGTATCGCGCACCTGGCCGTGCATGATGACCACCTCGCCATCCTCGGCATCCTGGTCCAGCCGCGCCTCGCCCTTGGAGAGCGGCGCATCGGCGAGGTAGAGCGGTCCCTCAATGGTGCGCGGCGTGCCGCCTTCCAGCCCGGCCTGACGCTCCTTCTCGTCAAAGCGCAAGTCTAGGAAATGCTCGAAGCCGACGGCGGCTTCAAGCAGGCCCCACTCGCCTCGCTGCCCGACCTCGGCGAGGTAGCTTATCGCCGTCCAGAACTCGTTGGGCGTGACATCGAATTCCTCGATCGTCTTGAACAGGTCGGAGACGACGCGGCGGACGATGCGCTTGACGCGCTCATCGCCGCCGGGTTGATCGAGGCCGCTGATCCTAGTCAGCAGATCCTTGGTGGGGCTGGTACTCAGCAGGCTCTCGCTCATGGCGCTCCCTTCCGCGTTGGCATTGGCTGGCGTATTCCGTCACCAGATCAGCTCTCTGTCGAGTTCCAGGAAATCGACGGGCGCTGGCTCCGTCGCGGCCAGTCCGCCGAACTTGCCCTTGAAGAACAGCAGGGGCTTCTTGCCTTCGCCTATGATAAGCGATCGGACATGCCCGACGAAGATCGTATGATCGCCCGCGACGATGGCTTGGCTGACATCGGCCACGAACGCGGCAACCGAACCGCGCAGCACCGGAAGCCCATCAATCGTTTCCAGCAAGCCGGTGAATCCGGGATTGGGCCTTCCAGCGAAATGCCAGGCGATCTCGTCCATCGTCTCGGCCAGCACGCTGACCGCGAACCGGCCCGATTTCCGGAGTCGGGGCAGCATCTTCGCGGTCTCAGCGATGGAGACGGCGATGAGCGGGGGTTCGAGCGAAACCGACATGAATGCGTTCACGGTCATGCCGTGGTCGGCGCCGTCGCAATGCGTCGTCACGACGGTGACGCCGGTCCCGAAATGCCCGTAAGCGTCGCGCAGCCGGCGCGGATCGATCGTGCCCATGTCCTCCTCCCGCCGGGTTCTGGATAGACGATTCCTTCAGCCGGGGCGATGGGCGGCCAGCGTGGCACCGTGCCTTCTTGCAGGGAGCGGTTTGGCATAGTCGTATGCGGCGAGCGGCGCTGACGAGGCGCAATACCGGCGGCTTTCCATCGCTGGTCCATGGGAGGAGCAGACGAGATGCCAGACACCATTCTCAAGACCGAAGCCAAGGGATCGACCACCCTCGCTCATACGGGCGCTCAATTTCTTGAGAGCATCCGGGATGGGCGCACGATCTATATTCATGGTGAACGGGTCAAGGATGTCACGAAACATCCGGCGTTCCGCAACTCTGCTCGCATGGTCGCTCGCTGGTACGATCGGTTCCACGAAAAGAAGGACGAGATCGGGGCCTTGACGGATACCGGATCGGGGACGTTGACCCATCCCTTCTTCATCGGCTCCAAGACGGTGAACGATTTGATCCGGGCGCGCGATGCCATCGCGGAGCTGCAAAAAGTCGCCTATGGCTGGATGGGGCGTTCGCCCGATTACAAGGCCGCGTTCCTCGGCACCCTTGGCGCCAATTCAGGATTCTACGGCGCGTATGCGGATAATGCCAAGACTTGGTACCGGAAGACGCAGGAGAAACTCGATTTCTGGAACCACGCGATCATCAACCCGCCCGTCGATCGGCACCGCGCAGTTGAAGAGGTTCGCGATGTGTTTATGCATGTCGAGAAGGAGACGGATCGTGGCTTAATCGTTTCGGGCGCCAAGGTCGTGGCGACAGGCTCGGTGCTGACGCACTACAACTTCATTGCCCATTACGGCCTTCCAATCAAGGACAAGTCGTTCGCGCTGATCTTCACCGCGTCGATGGATTCCGAAGGCGTCAAGCTGATCGCGCGCTCATCCTATGAGTTCAACGCGGCGGCCACGGGCTCGCCCTTTGATTATCCTCTCTCCAGCCGGTTGGACGAGAACGATTCAATTCTTGTGTTCGACAAAGTCCTGGTGCCATGGGAGAACGTCTTCATCTACGGCGATCTCGACAAGATCAACCAGTTCTTCCCAGCCTCCGGCTTCATCCCACGCTTCACGCTTCACGGCTTGACGCGCCTCGCCGTAAAGCTCGATTTCATCGCCGGCCTGTTCTCGATGGCTGTCGAGGCGACCGGGTCGAAGGATTTCCGCGGCGTTCAGACAGCCGTGGGCGAGGTCGTGGCCTGGCGTAACTTGTTCCATGGGTTGTCCGACGCGATGGTGAAATCGCCGGTCCCGTGGGACGGCACGGATGGCTACAACCTGCCGAATCTCGCCTACGGCCTTGCCTATCGGGTTTTCGCGCCGATGGCCTATCCCCGGATCAAGCAGTTGATCGAGCGGCATGTCGCCAGCGGCCTGATCTACCTTCCCTCAAGCGCGGCGGATTTCGAGAGCGAGGCGATACGCCCCTACCTCGATCGGTTCGTGCGGGGGTCCAACGGTTACGCGGCGCTGGATAGGGTGAAGCTGCTCAAGCTGCTTTGGGACGCGATCGGCAGCGAATTCGGCGGGCGGCACGAGCTTTACGAGGTGAATTACGCAGGCAATTACGAGAATCTGCGCATCGAGACGCTTCAGGCCGCGGCTGCGACCGGAGATCTCGGCGCCATGCAGGACTTCGTCAGGCAATGCATGAGCGAATACGACCTGTCTGGTTGGACCGCGGGCGATCTCATCAATCCTGACGATATCAGCTTGATCAGCCGGGGCGTGGCGCGAGGGTAGGGGAGCGCCTTGCACGCTCTCCGCCTCTAGGGGCAGAGAGGGAGTCGAGTCGCACGTCGCTTGTCAGATCAGCGCCGCTATGGCCGCGCGCAAGGCGTGTTCCAGGAGCCGTTCCGCCATTGAGGCTGCCAAGGCTTCAAGCGGTTTGATGAGCACAGGGGAGGGTTCCGGCACGAAAACGGCCATGTCGGCGCCTATTCCCAGCCCGCCGAGTATCGCGCCGCGCGCGCCGTCGTGTTCGACGACCACGCTCCCGGTCGCTGGGTTGGCGCTGATCCAGAGGACGCCGGGCAGGTTACGTAGATTGGCCGCCAGTGCTTCCGCGCGCGCCGGATGACCTTTGATCGCTGGTTCGCGTGCCCGGAGCCGGCCGGGCAATTCGTGCAGGAGCCATGCCATGACACGGCCTATGCCTTGACCATGTTGCCCGGTGATGGCAGTCTTGTTTCGATTTCATGAATGTTGCCGGTCAGGTGCGCCTTCCCCGGCGCGGCCGGACATCGATCGGGCCAGGCAGGGCGCGCTCGGCCTCGTCTTCGAGCTGGTGCTCATGACGGCGGAGGAAGATGAACCCGGCTACGATCAGGAAAAGCGCGACTACGCCAAACCCCGCGCCGACCGGCCCGGCCAGGCGGTGGATCTGCGTGCCGAGCGCATAGGCGCCGAAGCCATACACACTCGACCACACGATTCCTCCGGCGGCATTGAAAATCAGAAAGCGCGGCCAGGTCATACGGTTTGTTCCAGCGAGGAAAGCGGCGAGCGCGCGCAGCACCGCGATGAAGCGCCCGAAGAACACCACTGTCCCGCCATAGCGTTGGAACAAGTACTGGCCGAGCTTAATCCGCCGCTCGGTCATGCGGATGTACTTGCCATAACGGAGCAGCAGGCGCAGCCCGATCTCCCGTCCGATCCAGAACCCGATATTGTCGCCGATGATCGCCCCGGCGGCAGCGGCGGCAACCACGAAGCCGATGTTCAGCTTATGCGTGCTGCCCGCGTACGCCGCCGCGGCGATCAGCGTGGTCTCCCCCGGAAAGGGGATGCCCATGCTTTCAATTCCCACCGCGAGCATGACCGCGCCGTAGCCGGCATGGGCGAGTAGCGGGCTCGGCACGATCACACCTCGTTGGTTGTTGGGCTTCGCGCGACGCTCAGCGCACCCGGTTCTCGACCAGCTCGCTGACCACGGACGGGTCCGCCAGCGTGGAGGTATCACCCAACTGATCGGTCTCGTTGGCGGCGATCTTGCGTAGGATGCGACGCATGATCTTCCCGCTCCTTGTCTTGGGCAAGCCGGGCGCCCACTGGATCGCGTCGGGCGCGGCGATCGGGCCGATCTGCTGGCGCACCCACGTCACCAGCTCCTTGCGCAACGCCTCGCTCGGCTCCTCGCCCGCGATCAGGGTGACATAGGCGTAGATGCCCTGGCCCTTCACCTCGTGCGGGAACCCGACCACCGCCGCTTCGGCGACCTTCGCGTGCGCCACCAGGGCGCTTTCAACCTCGGCGGTGCCCATCCGATGGCCGGAGACGTTTATCACGTCATCCACTCGGCCGGTGATCCAGTAGTAGCCATCCTCGTCCCGGCGCGCGCCATCGCCGGTGAAATAGAGGCCCTTGAAGGTGGAGAAGTAAGTCTGCACGAAGCGTTCGTGATCGCCGTACACCGTGCGCATCTGGCCAGGCCAGGAATCGGCGATGCACAAATTGCCTTCGGCCGCGCCGCTCAGCTCGTGGCCGTCATTGTCCACGAGGGTCGGATGCACGCCGGGCAGCGGCAGCGTGGCCGAGCCGGGCTTGAGCGCGGTGGCGCCGGGCAGCGGGCTAATCAGGATGCCACCGGTCTCGGTCTGCCACCACGTATCGACGATCGGGCAGCGATGATCGCCCACGACCCGATAGTACCACAGCCACGCCTCGGGATTGATCGGCTCGCCCACGCTGCCGAGGATGCGCAGCGATTCGCGGGAGGTTTTCTTCACCGGCTCCTCGCCGTCGCGCATCAGCGCGCGGATCGCGGTCGGGGCGGTGTAGAAGATGTTGACCTTGTGCTTGTCCACCACCTGCCAGAAGCGCGAGCTGTCCGGATAGCTGGGAATGCCCTCGAACATCAGCGTGGTCGCGCCGTTCGCGAGTGGCCCGTACAGGATGTAGGTATGCCCCGTCACCCAGCCGACATCGGCGGTACACCAGTAGATCTCGCCCGGATGGTAGTCGAAGACCAGCTCATGGGTGAAGCTGGCCCACACCAGATAGCCGCCGGTCGTATGCACCACGCCCTTGGGCTTGCCGGTGCTGCCGGAGGTGTAGAGAAGGAACAACGGATCTTCGGCGCCCACCTCGGCGGGCGGGCAATCGGGGGAGGACTCCGTGAGCAATTTCGCATAGTCGAGGTCGCGGCCTTCTTGCATCGGAACCTGTCCCCCCGTGACCTTGGCCACGATGACGTGCTTCACGCTCGGGCAGTCCTTGAGCGCCGCATCGGCGTTGGTCTTCAGCGGCACGCGCCGGCCGCCCCGCCGCCCTTCGTCGGCGGTGATCAGCACCTT
>DATFDN010000330.1:0-14246 GCA_035252035.1 Acetobacteraceae bacterium
CAGCGCGCCGAGTCCGGCGGCCGCGAGGTCGCGGGCGATGCCGCGCACCGAGAAGCAGTCGCCCCGGTTGGGCGTGACGCCGACCTCGATCACCGGGTCATCCAGCCCCGCCCAGGCGGCGTATGGCGTGCCCACGGGCGCGTCCTCGGGCAGTTCGATAATACCGGCATGATCGTCGGAGAGACCCATCTCGCGCCCCGACAGCAGCATCCCGGCACTGCTCACCCCCCGGATCTCGCTCGCCTTCAAGACGGTTCCGGTCGCGGGAATCACGCTGCCGGGCGGGGCGAACACCGCCTTCATGCCCGTGCGCGCGTTGGGCGCCCCGCAGACCACGGAGACGACACCCTCGCCCGCATCGACCAGGCAGGCGCGCAGGCGGTCGGCTTTGGGGTGCGGCGCCGCCTCGACCACGCGGGCGATGCGGAACGGCGCGAGCGCCGCGCCCCGATCCACGATGCCTTCGAGTTCCAACCCGATGCGCGTCAGCGTCGCGCCGATCGCGTCAATTGTCGCATCGGTATCGAGATGCGTGCGCAGCCAGGAGAACGTGAATTTCACCGCTCCGCTCCCTCGTGCAGCATCACCGGGGCGAGCGGATTGAAACCGTAATGACGCAGCCAGCGTATGTCGGAGTCGAAGAATGGGCGCAGATCCGCGATGCCGTGCTTCAGCATGGTGACGCGCTCCACGCCCATGCCGAAGGCGAAGCCCTGCCATTCGCGCGGATCGATTCCGACATTGGCGAGCACGCGCGGATGCACCATGCCGCTGCCGAGGATTTCCAGCCAGTCGCCGCCCGCGCCCAGCTCGCCCGATTTGCGGTCCCAGCCGATATCGACCTCCATGCTGGGTTCGGTGAACGGAAAGTAGCTGGCGCGGAAGCGCACGGGCAGATCCGCGATGCCGAAGAAGGCGCGCAGGAAGTCGATCAGGCAGCCCTTGAGGTGGCCGAGCGTGATGTCACGATCGAGCACTAGGCCCTCGCATTGGTGGAACATCGGCGAGTGCGTCGCATCGTGATCGGCCCGATAGGTGCGGCCAGGGACGATGACGCGGAATGGGAGCGCGCGCTCCAGCATCGCGCGCACCTGCACCGGCGAGGTGTGGGTACGCAGCACCGGCGGCGCCTGGTTGTCCCGCGCGGGCAAGTAGAACGTATCCTGGTCGTCACGCGCCGGGTGATGAGCGGGGATGTTGAGGGCACCGAAATTGTGCCAATCGGTCTCCACGTCGGGGCCTTCGGCGATTTCGAAGCCCATCGCGCCGAAGATCGCGGCCATTTCCTCCATGGTGCGGCTGATCGGGTGAATCAGCCCAGCGGGACGCGGACGTGGCGGCAGGGTCGGGTCGATCCGCTCCGCCGCGAGGCGCGCATCCAGCGCGGCCCGTTCCAGCGCGACGCGCCGGGCTTCAAGGGCTTCGGTGAGCGTGTCCTTCAGCGCGTTCAACGCCGCCCCGCGCGCGCGGCGTTGCTCGGGCGTGGCCTTGCCGAGTTCCTTGAGCAGCGTGGTCAGCCGTCCGTTGCGTCCGAGCACGCCGACGCGCACGGCGTCCCACGCGCGCAGATCGGCGGCGGCGGCGAGCGCGGCTTCGGTTTCAGTCTTGAGAGTGAGGAGGTCGTCGGTCATGGGTGTCGCGTGTCGGTGATGGCTTCGCGTTCGCTTTGCTGACCTGCCCAGCCTTGCATGGCGACTTCTCCGATTTCCGCAAACGAGAACCCAGCATCGCTGGAAGAGCGGAGGCAGCCGAGGAAATCGGCAATCGACACGGCCGAATGGGTCGGCGGCATGTCGCTTCGCGGAACGCCGGCATCGTCGTGCAGCACCATTCGAAGCGTCGCATCCTCCTTGGCGGTCATCTCGTGCGTGCTCCGCAACTCATCTCTTTCCCTCCCGCGAGGACTACAGCATTCCCACATCGCGCGAGAATGGGCTCAACTCCCTCTCCGCCCCTTGGGGGCGGAGAGGGCCGGGGTGAGGTGGGGGAAGTAGGATAATCGTAGGGCGGGATAGCGGCAGCGTATTCCGCCATCCACGAAAGCGCGGGCGGGCGGCGGAATGCGCTGCGCTTTTCCGCCCTACGCCCTGAACCCGCCGCATCGACCAGAGGCGCTACTTGCTGATACCACCTTGCTGGGTCGCCTCGGCCGAACCCCACCTCACCCCGGCCCTCTCCGCCCCGAGGGGCGGAGAAGGAGTCGCGAGCACCCGCGCCAGCCTACCCCAGCGCCGCCTGCGCTTTCTTCACGATCTCCGCGAAGCTCGCCGCGTCGTCATAGGCGATGGCGGCGAGCACCTTCCGGTCGATCTCGATGCCGGCCTTGTTCAGCCCGTCGATGAAGCGGCTGTAGGTCATCCCGTGCGCGCGCGCCGCCGCGTTGATGCGCTGGATCCACAATCCCCGGAAGTCGCGCTTCTTGTTGCGCCGGTCGCGGTAGGCGTATTGCAGCGACTTCTCCAACCGTTCCAACGCGATGCGATAGCTGGTGGAGGAGCGGCCGACGAAGCCCTTGGATTGGGCCAGAACCTTCTTGTGCCGTGCGTGCGTGGTGACGCCGCGCTTGACGCGAGCCATGTCCTAACCCTCCTCAGTCCAGCCCGTAGGGCGCCCATTGCTTGACGGTGCGCGCGTCCATCGGCGTCAACACCTGCATTCGCCGGTTGCTGCGCTTGGCCTTTTGCGTGCGGGCGGAGAGATTGTGCCGCTTGGCGCCCGGCCCGGCCTTCACCTTGCCGGTCGCGGTTATTTTGAATCGCTTCTTGACCGAAGACTTGGTCTTCACCTTGGGCATTTCCTTCTCCTTCTCGGCTGAGGCCCGCGTGGCGGGCGTCGCGGCCGGGCATGCCCTTCAAGGCCCGGACGCGCGAACAAGCCGGCGCATATAGCCGCGCGCTTCGGCCGGCGCAATCCGTCGTTCCGACCCCCGCTTCAGCGTGGACTGGAATTGGCCAGCCCCAACTTGCCCTCCACCTGGTTCATGAGCACCGCTGGCTCGAACGGCTTTCGGATCACCTCCATGCCAGCCAACGCCTCGCCGCCCGCGAATCCTGTGATAACAATCGCCGGCAGGCTGGGGTGCCGTTCGTGCGCCGCCTCGATCACCTGGCGTCCGTTCATTCCGCCGGGTAGGCCATAGTCGCTGATAAGCAAGTCGATGCGCGCGCCGGCCCGGATCAGACGCAGCGCCGCCGGTCCAGTGTCCGCCTCCAGCACCCGGTAGCCCTGGCCTCTGAGCTGCTCGGCGAGCAGCTCGCGCACATCCGGCTCGTCCTCGACCAGCAGCACCGTCTTTCCCGTCTCGAGAGCCGGGATCGCCTCGATGTCCGGGTTCTGCGCGTGGAAGGGAAGGCAGAGCCGGACAGTCGTGCCCACCCCGAACGCGGTCTCAATCTGGACGATGCCGCCCGACTGGCGCACGAAGCCGTAAATCTGGCTCAGCCCCAGGCCGGTGCCCTGACCCAGTGGCTTGGTCGTGAAAAACGGCTCGAAGACGTGCGCCAGCAGTTCGGGCGACATGCCGGTACCCGTGTCGGTCACGGCGATCGCGGCATAGCGGCCCGGCTTCGCGTCCTCTTGGTTCGCCACGTGGGCCTCGGAAAGAACAAGTTGCTCCGTGCTGACCGTCAGCCACCCGCCTTCGGGCATCGCATCGCGCGCGTTCACGCAGAGGTTGAGCAACGCGCTCTCCATCTGGTTGGGATCGCACATCACCAGCCAGTTCCCATCGGTGAGCTTCAGCTCCGCCTGCACCGAGGGGCCGACGGTGCGCCGGATCATCTCTTCCATGCCCCTGGCGATCTGGTCCAGGCTGACGGGCTTCGGCGTCAGCGTCTGCTGCCTCCCAAAGGCCAATAGGCGTTGTGTCAGGGCCGCCGCCCGCATGGTGCCTCTTTCAGCCCGCTCAACATAGGAAAGGACATCACCGGACCGGCCTTGCCGGAGGCGCGTTCGGATCATGCTCAGGCCACTGGTGATTGCCTGGAGCATGTTGTTGAGGTCGTGAGCAATCCCTCCCGTGAGCTGTCCGACCGCCTTCAGCTTCTCGCTCTGCCGCAGCCGCTCCTCGGCCTGCTGGCGCTCCAGCACTTCGTCGTGCAGGGTGCTCAGGGCCTGTTGGAGTTCGGCGGTGCGCGCGGCGACCCGCGCCTCCAGCGCCTCGTTCAGCTCGCGCAGGCGCTCCCCGGCCGCTTTCTCCTCGGTGATGTCCTGGGCGATGCCGCCGACGCGGCGGATGCGCCCGTCCGCGCTGGGGATGGGGAAGCCGGTGTCCCGTATCCAGCGCACGGCGCCATCGGAGGGGCGGACGATCCTGTACTCAACCGAGACGGTCGCGCCCGCGAGCGCCTGGGGCAAGTTGCGGGAGGCCCGGGCACGATCAGCGGGATGGACCAACTCCACCCACCGGCCAAGATCCCGCATGATCCTTTCGCGCGGCTCGCCCCAGATCGCCTCGTAGGCCGGGCTAAGATACTCCAGCCGCCTCGCCTCGGTGTCCACGATCCATAGCACGTCCGCCGAGTTCTCGACGAAGCCGCGCAGCCGCGCCTCGCCCTCGCGCAGCGCCGCCTCGGCCCGCACCTTCGCCGTGGTCTCGATGGCGGTGATGAACATGCCCGCGATGGAGCCGGATTCGTCGCGGAGCACGCTGTAGGAGAAGGTGAGGGTGGCCGTCTCGCGCGGGCCACCCCGGTCGGGCACCACGGGCATGTCCTCGCCAACCACCGGCCTGCCGGTGCTGATGACGCGCGCGACCAGCGGCTCAACCACGTCCCAAACGTCCGACCAGGCTCGGCGCGCGGGCGCGGCGAAGGACGCGGGGTGCTTGGAACGCAGGATGGCGAGCGCTGCGTCGTTATAGAATTGGATGAGGTCACGGCCCCACCAAACGAAGCTCGCGAAGCCGGAAGCGAGGCAGATGTCGATGGCGGTCCGTAGGCTGGGCGGCCAAGTCTCAAATGGCCCGAGTGGAGTCGCGGCCCAGTCGTGCGCGCGGATTCGCGCCGCCATCGTGGTGCCGCCGACCGGCCAGGATGCCTCTTGTGGTCCCGCGAGCGGTTCCGTCCGGCTCTCCTTCATCATTTGGCAACGTCCTTCCGTTCGGCGCAGGCCTGCGCGCGGTGTCCCGCGCCGGGGCAGGCCCGTGTCCGTCTGCCCAACGGTGTGGACATCCGAACCACTGAACGGTTGCCTGCTATCGCCTTCCCATGAGGAACCGGCTGAACGCGTCCAGCGTTGCCTTCGAGACATGATGCTCGATGCCCTCGGCGTCGGCTTCCGCGGCCTCGGGGGGCACGCCGACCGCGCATAGCAGCTCGACCACGATCCGGTGCCGCGCGCGCACGCGCTCAGCCAATTCCCGTCCAGCCTGAGTGAGGAAAACACCTCGGTATGGCAAGGAGGTCGCAAGGCCCTCGCGCTTCAGGCGGCGGATGCTCTTGACCGCTGTCGGGTGGGACACGCCGAGCCGGCGGGCGATATCGACCAGCCGCGCCTCGCCACCGGTCGCCAGCAGGTCGGCGATCAACTCCACGTAATCCTCGGTCAAAGCGGCGGATTGCGCCGACCGTGCCTTGCCGAATCGCTCGGCCTGGGTCGGCTCGGCAGGCATCTCGCTCGGGGACTCGGTGCTAGGGGACGACTCCACGCACGCTCCTTTGGTCTCCCTAGGAATAGCCCGGCGCGGCGCCCGATCAAAGCCGCGCGACATTGTGCAGCAGAAAGCTTACTGCGTTGCCCCGGCTTTCATCGGAAGACGCTTGATTGATATGTAGCCTGAGCTAACTTCTACGGCGACAGGTAAGGGATGAGCCATGGCTGGCGGGAGCGCAGAATTGGCCATCGATAGGGACACTGACCCTGCGGCGCTGGTTGCGGCACGCAGTTCGGCGGCTCGGCGCCGCACTGGCTGGCCGCGGCGCACTCTTTCAGGCCGTATCGCCGCGCTGATGTGGATGCTGCGCCTCTACGTTGTTGGCATGTTGGCCGTCGTCGCGGTGCAGATCGCGCGGCTGATCTGACGTCTGACGGAAGATGGCGTGCCCGCTTGATCCCCTTCCCCAACCCCCTCCCGCAAGGGGAGGGGGCTATTCTTCTCCCCCTCCCCTTGCGGGAGGGGGTTGGGGGGAGGGAGCGGATTTGGCCGCCGAGGATCTGCGGCGGGCGCGGGCGCGGGTCGCCGTAGCGCGACTGCGCGGGGCACCGCGCCGGCTCGCGACGCGGCTGCGCCTGTTCGCGCTGCTCATCGGCCCCGGCATTCTTGTCTTCCTCGGCGAGAATGATGCGCCCTCAATGCTCTCCTACGCCGCGACCGGGGCGGGGTACGGCATCGGCTTCTTCCTGCCCTTCGTCGCCGCCACCTTTGCCCTCGGCTTCATCGTCCAGGAGATGGCGGCGCGGGTCGGCGCCGTGACCAGCCATGGACACGCCGAGCTGATCTTCGATCGCTTCGGCTCGTTCTGGGGCCGGTTCGCCATGGCCGATCTGATGGTCGGCAACTTCCTGACCCTCATCACCGAGTTCATCGGCGTTCGCGCCGGCCTGGGCTTCTTCGGCGTACCCCCGGCCGCCGCCGTCGGCGCGGGGGTCGCGCTGGTGCTGTTCGCCGCCGCCACCGCGCGCTACACCGCCTGGGAGCGGATCACGCTCGGGCTGGCGCTGTGCAACGCCGTGTTCGTGCCGGTGGCGCTGCTGAGCCATCCCGACTGGGGTGCCATCGGGCACGCCATGGCGACCTGGAGTCCGCTGCCCGGCGGGCTGAAGCCGGACACGGTGACGCTGATGGTCTCCAATATCGGGGCGACCGTCACACCGTGGATGCTGTTCTTCCAGCAAGGCGCGGTCGCCGACAAAGGATTGGACGCGCGCGACATCGGCGCGGCGCGCTGGGACACCGCGATCGGCTCGATCATCGCCGCGCTGTTCGGCATGGCCGCGATCATCGCAACGGCGCCTTTGTTTGAGCATGGGATCAGTCCCCAGAATTGGCAAGCCGCGCAGTTCGCCGAGGCGATCGAACCCTATGTCGGCCATACCGGGGCGGCTCTGTTCGCGCTCGGCATCTTCGAGGCCGGGGTGGTGGCGGCCATCACCATCTCCACCTCCTCGGCCTATGCCTTTGCCGAGGTGATGCGCGCACCGCACAGCCTGAACGCGCCGCTGCGGGAGGGCTGGATATTCTACGCCGTGCTCGCCGGCTCGGCGGGGCTGGCGGGCGCGATCGTGCTGGCGCCGGGGATGCCGCTCGAACAGGTGGTCATCATCGTGAACGTCATCGCCGTGCTGGCCATGCCGCCGGCGCTGCTGTTCCTGCTGCTGATCGCCAACGACGCGGAGGTGATGGGGCCGTACCGCAACGCCGCCGGATGGAACATCGCCGGGGTGGGGGTGACGGTGTTCCTGATCCTGGTCGGGCTTGGCTATGCCGCCAATGTGCTGTTCCCAAGCCTGCTCGGCGGTGGGTAAAGCCATTCGTTCACCGCGCCCGCAGCGCGGAGAGCGCCAGCAGCAGCCAGCCCAGCATCAGCAGTGTCCCGCCCGCCGGGGCCAGCGCGTTGATCCACGCCCCGCCGAGCGCCAGGGCATAGACGGCGCCGCAGAAGGCGAGCAGGCCAAGCGTGAACGCCGCGCCCGCGCAATCGGCCAGCACGCCGCCCCGCCGCGCCCATAGCCCGCACGCCACCAGCGCCAGCGCGTGCCAGCCCTGCATCTGCACCGCGTTGCGGGCCATTTGCAGCCGCGCCGGCCCGATCGCCTCCAGCCCATGGGCGGCCAGTGCCGCCATCGCGACCGCCGACAGGCCCGCCAATGCGCCCAGTCCCACCCATAGACGTTCCATCCGCCCACAACCCCTGTTCCGTTGGCCGCCCCGCCTATACGATCCGCCGCCATGCCGCGCGGCGACCTGTTCCCCGAAATCGGACCTTTCGAGACCGGCTATCTGCCGCTTTCCGCGGGCCACGTCATGTATTGGGAGCAGGTCGGCAATCCGCGCGGCCGTCCCGTGCTGTTCCTGCATGGTGGACCGGGCGCCGGCGCGGGCGCCGTGCATCGTCGCTTTTTCGACCCGGACTTCTGGCGGGTGGTGATCTTCGACCAGCGCGGCGCCGGCCGCTCCCGCCCGCTCGGCAGCCTCGCGCAGAACACCACCCAAGACCTGGTGGCCGATATCGAGACGTTGCGGCGCCATCTCGGCATCGAGCGATGGATGCTGTTCGGCGGCTCCTGGGGCTCCACGCTCGCCCTCGCTTATGCCCAGACACATCCAGAGCGCGTCGCGGCCTGCGTACTGCGCGGGGTTTTCCTGGGCCGCAAGGCGGAGGTGGAGTGGTTCCTCCACGGCGTCCGCGCCGTGTTCCCCGACGCCCATGCGAGCTTCGTCGGCTTCCTGCCCGAGGCCGAGCGGTCCGACGTTCTGGTAGGCTATCTGCGGCGCCTGACCGATCCCGACCCGGCTGTGCATCTGCCCGCCGCCCGCGCCTGGTCCATTTATGAGGGCTCGTGCAGCACGCTGCTGCCCAGCCCGGATACAGTCACCTCCTTCGCGCAGGACCGCACCGCGCTCGGCCTCGCGCGTATCGAGGCATATTATTTCGCCCACGACCTATTTCTGCCGCCGTGGGGACTGCTGGGCGGGATGGATCGTATCGCGCATATCCCGGCGGAGATCGTGCAGGGCCGCTACGACATGATCTGCCCGCCCTGCACCGCGTTCGAGCTGGCTGCGGCCTGGCCGGCGGCCCGCCTCAGCATCGTGCCGGATGCGGGGCACTCGGCGCTGGAGCCGGGGGTCCGCCGCGCGCTGGTCGCCGCAGTGGAGCGTCTCCGGAGCGGACGGTGACGAACAGGGAGGACAACATGAAAGTGGCGGTGATCGGACTCGGCACAATGGGGATGGGGGCGGCGCGCAACCTGCTGGCCAAGGGCCATCAGGTGATCGGCTGCGATGTGCGCGAGAGCGCCCGCGCCGCGCTGGCGGAGGCGGGCGGCATGACGGCCACATCACCGGCCGGGCTGGCCGAGGCCGAGGCCGTGCTCGTGCTGGTGGTGAACGCCGCGCAGGAGGAAGAGGTGTTGTTCGGCCCCCAAGGTTGCGCGCCCCACCTGGCGCGCGGCAGCGTGGTGATCTGCTCCTCGACCGTCGCGCCCGCCTTCGCGCGCGCGATGGAGGAGCGGCTGAGCCAGGCGGGGCTGCTGATGCTGGATGCCCCGGTCTCGGGCGGCAGGGCCGGGGCGGAGGCCGGCACGATGACGGTCATGGGCTCCGGGGCGCCGGCGGCCTTTGATCGCGCCAAGCCGGTGTTGGACGCGATCGCCGGCACCGTGTTCCGCCTCGGCGATCAGGCGGGCATCGGCAGCACGGTGAAAATGGTGAACCAGCTCCTGGCCGGCGTACACATCGCCGCCGCCGCCGAAGCGCTCGCGCTCGGCATCCGCGCCGGCGCCGATCCTCGCACGCTCTATGAGGTGATCTCGGCCTCGGCTGGCAGTTCCTGGATGTGGCAGAATCGGGTGCCGCACATCCTGGCCGGTGACGACCGGCCGTTGTCGGCGGCGAACATCTTCGTCAAGGATCTGGGCATCGTGCTCGACGAGGCGCGCGCGCTGTCCTTCCCCTTGCCGCTCGCGTCCTGCGCGCACCAGCTCTTTCTCGCCACGGCGGCGGCGGGGCTTGGGGGGAAGGACGATTCCTCGGTGATCCGGGTCTGGCAGGCGCTGACTGGGATCGCGTTGCCGGAGCGAGGCGATGATGGAATGGCACCGACGGCCCGAGATTCAGGCTGATCCGAAACCCCTCCCCCCGCCCCCCTCCCGCAAGGAGAGGGGGAGCTAAAGAATCCCTGGGGCGAGGGGAGGCCACACCGTCCGCCCGGCCTTCCATGTTCCCAGCACCCGGCCTTCCAGCGCCCGTCCGTCGAAGGGCGTGTTCTGCGCCTTGCCGGGCAGCCGTCCGGCCTCGACGCGCCAGGCACGTTCCAGATCGAACAGACAGAGATCGGCGGGCGCGCCGGGCACGAGGCGGCCGGCGTCGATGCCGAGCAAGCGGGCCGGCCGCGCGGTCAGCAAGTCGAGCGCCTGCGTCAGACTCAGCGTCCCGGCATGGACCTGCGCCAAGGTCACGGCAAGCAGGGTTGCCAGGCCCGATCCGCCCGGCGCCGCCTGGGCAAAGGGCAGGCGCTTGTCGTCGGCATCACGCGGCTGGTGGTCGGAGGCGATCGCATCGATCGTGCCGTCAGCGAGCGCGGCGAGGACCGCGATCCGGTCGGCTTCGGCCCGCAACGGCGGGGACAGCTTGGCGTAGGTGCGAAAATCGCCGATGGCCGTCTCGTTCAAGTCGAAATAGGGCGGGGCGGTATCGCAGGTGACGGACACGCCTCTCTCCTTGGCGCGGCGGATCAGTTCCAGCGCCTCCCCGGTTGAGACATGGGCGAAATGGACTGCTCCGCCGGTCAGAGCGGCCAGGCGGATATCGCGCGCGACCAGCAGCGCCTCGGCCGCCGCGGGAATGCCAGGCAGGCCGAGCCGGGTCGCCAGCTCGCCCTCTGTCGCCGCGCCGCCTGCTGCGAGCGATGGTTCCTCGGGGTGCTGGACGATGCGGGCGCCGAAGGCGGAGGCATAGGAAAGGGCGAGGCGCATCATCCGGGTCGAGCCGATCGCCCGCGCGCCATCGGTGAAGGCGACGGCGCCCGCCTCGCGCAGCAGGCCCAGCTCCGCCATTTCCTCCCCCCGGCAGCCGCGTGTGACGGCGGCATAGGGCAGGATGGTCAGCCCCACCTCCTCGCCGCGCGCGCGCAGCAGACGCACAAGAGCGGGGTCGTCGATGGCGGGCTGCGTGTCGGGCAGCGCCGCCAGCGTGGTGATGCCACCGGACGCCGCCGCCGCCGCCGCCGAGGCAATCGTCTCGCGGTACTCGAAGCCCGGCTCGCCCAGCGCAACCCGTGTGTCAACGAGCCCCGGACACAGCACGGCCCCCGCGCCCTGCACGACGTCCACCCCTTCCGGCCGGCCAAGTGTTCCAAGGTCGGCGATGCGGCCGTCGCGGACCAAAAGTTCGCCCATCCGATCGAGCGCCGAGGCGGGGTCGATCAGCCGGACGTCGGTGAACAGGAGACCGGGGCTATCGCTCATTGCCCGGTCCGCGCGCCAGCGTGTCCAGCACCGCCATGCGCACCGCCACGCCCATCTCCACCTGCTCGCGGATCACGCTCCGCGCCGGATCGTCGGCCACGGCGCTGTCAATCTCAACGCCGCGGTTCATTGGGCCAGGATGCATCACCAGCGCGTCCGGCTTGGCAGCAGCGAGCTTCGCGGCGTCGAGGCCGAAGAAGCGGAAGTACTCGCGCGCGCTGGGCACCAGCCCGCGCTGCATCCGCTCGCGCTGGAGGCGCAGCATCATCACCACGTCGGCCCCGGCCAGACCGGAGTCCATGTCGTGGAACACCTCCACACCCATGCGCGCCACCTCGGCCGGAATCAGCGTCGGCGGGCCGACCACGCGCACGCGGCTGTTCATCGTGGTCAGCAGATGGATGTTGGAGCGGGCGACGCGCGAATGCCCGATATCGCCGCAGATCGCCACTAACAGCCCCTCCAGCCGGCCGCGCCGGCGGCGAATGGTCAGCGCGTCCAGCAACGCCTGGGTGGGATGCTCATGCGTGCCGTCGCCCGCGTTGATGACCGCGGCATCGACCTTCTGCGCCAGCAGGCTAGGGGCGCCGGACTGGTCGTGCCGCACCACCAGCAGGTCGCAATGCATGGCGTTCAGCGTCGCCGCCGTGTCCAGCAAGGTCTCGCCCTTGTTCACCGAGGAGGTGGAGACCGACATGTTGAGGACGTCGGCGCCAAGGCGCTTGCCCGCCAGCTCGAAGCTGGTGCGCGTGCGGGTGGAATCCTCGAAGAACAGGTTGATGAGCGTGCGCCCGCGCAGCAGGTCGCGCTGGGTCTTGCCCGAGCGGTTGAGCAGGACGTAGCTCTCCGCGAGGTCGAGCAGGTGCGTGATCTCGGGCGGGGCCATGCCCTCGATCGCCAAGAGGTGCTTCACTCCTCCCCCCGGCCCCCTCCCGCGAGGGGAGGGGGAGAAGAATGGCCGCCTCCCCTCGCGGGAGGGGGGTGGGGGAGGGGGCGAGGCGCAAGGATCACCTGACCTCGTTGCCGGATGCGGCGCGAAGCGTCAACCGCTACAGCCCCAGGTAGCGGTGAACGATCCCGGCATTGGCGCGCAGTTCCGCCGAGCCGCCGGACCAGACGACTTGGCCCTTCTCCAGGATGTAGTGGCGGTCGGCGATCCGGGTCAGCGCGTCCAAGTTCTTGTCGATCACCAGGATCGCCTGGCCGCGCGCCTTCAGCCGCGCCAGCGCCTCCCAGATCGCCTGGCGCACCAGCGGCGCCAGTCCCTCGGTCGCCTCGTCGAGGATGAGCAGGCGCGGGTTGGTCATCAAGGCACGCCCGATCGCCAGCATCTGCTGCTCGCCGCCGGACAGGAGCCCGCCGGGGCTGGACAGGCGCGCGGCGAGCGGGGGAAAGAGGTCGAGGACGGATCGCAAGGTCCAGGGCTCGCCGCCCGCCGAGCGGTGGGCGGCGGTCGCGGTCAGGTTCTCGCGCACGGTCAGGTTGGGGAAGACCTGCCTGCCCTCCGGCACCAGTCCCAGCCCGGCGCGGGCCACCCGATAGGGCGCTTGGCCATCAAGCCGCGCGCCATCTAGCCGCACCTCGCCGGCGCGCGGACGGAGGATGCCCATGACCGCCAGGACCGTCGTGGTCTTGCCCATGCCGTTGCGCCCGAGCAGCGTCACCACCTCGCCCGCGTTCACCGCGAAGCCGACGCCGAACAGCACGCGGCTGTCGCCATAGCCCGCTTCGAGCCCCTGGACCGACAGCATCAGGCGCCCTCGCCCAGATAAGCCGCCCGCGCGGCCGGGTCGCGCTTGACCGCCGGGGGATAGCCCGAGGCGATAACGCGGCCGGCGGCCAACACGGTGATCCGGTCGGCGAGCGCGAACACCGCGTCCATGTCGTGCTCGATCAGCAGGATGCCGAACCGGCCCTTGAGCGTGGAGAGCAGGCGGATCATGCGCGCGGCCTCCTCCGGCCCCATGCCGGCCAGCGGCTCATCGAGCAGCAGCGCGCGCGGGCTCGCGGCCAGCGCCATGGCCAGTTCGAGGGTGCGCCGCTCGCCATGCGAGAGCATCCCGGCCGGAATCTCGGCGCGGGCATCCAGGCCGAGTTCCGCCAGTTGCGCGCGCGCCGGTTCCCGCAGCGCCGGATCGCGCCGCACCGGCCGCCAGAAGCGGGCGCTGCCCTGCCGCGCCTGGACCGCCATCGCCACGTTGTCGAGCGCGGTGAACTCGGGAAAGACGCTGGTGATTTGAAACGAGCGGATCAGCCCGCGCGCGGCGCGGCGGTGCGGCGGCTCGGTGGTGACGTCGCGGCCGTCGAACATCACCCGGCCCGCGTCGGGCGCAAGCTCGCCCGCGAGCTGGGAAATCAGCGTCGTCTTGCCCGCGCCATTGGGGCCGATGATCGCATGAAGCTCGCTCGCTTCGACGCTCAGCGAAACGGCATCCGTCGCGAGCAGGCCGCCGAACCGCTTGGTCAGGCCGGTGGTCTCCAGCACCGGATCAGGCACGCGCCGGCACCTTCGCCGGGACACGCCGGAGCCGCGCGATGAGGCCGCGCAGCAGCCCAGGGCGCGCGAGCAGCACGATCGCGACCAGGATCGGGCCGAGCACCGCCTGCCAGTGCTGCGTCAGGCCCGAGAGCGCGTTCTCCAAAACGAGATAGGCGCACGCGCCCAGCACCGGACCGATCAAGGTGCCGCGCCCGCCTAGGATCACCATCATCATGATCTCCCCCGAGCGGGTCCAATGCATGATCGAGGGCGAGAGGAATTGCGTCTGATTGGCGAGCAGCACGCCGGCGACGCCGCAGAGGGCGCCCGACATCACGAACGCGGCGAGCCGGTAGCGGAAGACCGGGAAGCCCAGGGCGGCCATGCGGCGCTCGTTCGATTTCGCGCCGCGCAGCACCATGCCGAAGCGCGACTCCACCAGCCGGCTGCCCAGCAGCAGCGCGCCGGCGAGCACGCCGAGGGCGACGTAGTAAAGCGTCACCGGGTCATCGAGATCGACCAGGCTGCCAAAATCGCTGTGCGTGGGGATGTTCAGGCCGTTGTCGCCGCCGAACTGGTTCAAGCTCTCGCAGAGGAAGTAGATCATCTGCGCAAAGGCCAGGGTGAGCATGATGAAGGT
>DATFDN010000331.1:0-3283 GCA_035252035.1 Acetobacteraceae bacterium
ACGGCGGCGATCGCGTGGAAGAACGATCCGCTCACGCGCCCTCGCCGCCCTCCCGCCGGGCCGAGCGAGGCGCCGCGCGCATCGCTCATCGTGGCGAGCGGCGCGTCGTCGCCGGTCTCGCTGAGGCGCGCGTAATGGAACTCATGGCCACGGATCACCGACCCAGCCTGGCCAATGGCCGTATCGGCGAGCAGCCGCGCTTCGCGATAGCCGAGATGCAGCCGGGGGCGTGCGAAGCTCGTGGCATGGCCGAGCAACCCCAGCATCGGATGGCGCTGGCCCGCCGCGTCCTCCAACCCGGTCCCCAGCACCATGTATCCGCCGCACTCGCCATGCACCGGCCGCGTGCTGGCGAAGCGCAACATCCCGGCGCGGAACCGCGCGGCTTGGGCGAGGCGGGCGGCGTGCAGTTCGGGATAGCCGCCCGGAAGCCAGCTTGTGTCGCAGTCGTCCGGCGGCGGCTCGTCGGCCAGTGGCGAGAACGCGAGAATGTCCGCGCCGGCGGCACGCCAGCCGCTCAGCACATGCGGATAGATGAAGCTGAACGCCGCGTCGTGCGCCAGCGCGATGCGCTGTCCGGGTGGCGCCAGCAGCGGCGCCGTGCCGTGCCGCGACGCGATTGGCGCGGCCATCGCCACGATCGCGTCGAGGTCGAGATGCCGCTCGGCCAACCCCGCCAGACGCTCGATCAGATCGCCGATCCCATTCTGCTCGCTGGCCTGCACCAGCCCCAGATGCCGCTCCGGCAGCGCGATCGTGGCGTCGCGCGGGAAGCTGCCAAGAAGGGGCAGCCCAAGCGGCGCGAGCCCGCGGGCGATCCCGCCGCGATGGCGCTCGCTGGCCACGCGGTTCAACACGATCCCACCGATCCGCACTGTCGGATCGTGCGTGGCGAAGCCGCGCGCCACCGCCGCGGCGCTCTGCGACTGGCCGGAGACGTCCAGCACCAAGAGCACGGGCAGGCGATAGCGCGCGGCCAGGTCGGCGGCGGCCCCGGTGCGCCCCGCCCTGCCCTCCACCCCATCGAACAGGCCCATCGCGGATTCGATCAGCACCAGCGCGCCATCGGCGGCGGCATAGCCCAGCACGGAATCGAGCTGGTCTGACGACATCGCCCAGCTATCGAGGTTCACGCACGGCGCCCTGCTGCCCAGCGCGTGGAAGCCCGGATCGATGTAGTCCGGTCCCGACTTGGCGGCGCGCACCAGGATGCCGCGCCGGCGCAAGGCGGCGAGCAGCGCCAAGGTCAGCGTCGTCTTGCCCGCGCCCGATCGCGGGGCGCCTATAATGAGGCCATGCGCGGGCTGACCGGGCCGGTTCATAGCTGACACATCCCCACCCCACCCCTATACCTCAGCCCGTGGACCGGAAGCCTTTGCGCCGGGGCTGGACCACCGGCACATGCGCCACCGCGGCGGCCAAGGCCGCGTACGCGGCGCTGCTCGGCGGCTCCTTTCCCGACCCGGTGGAGGTCCGCCTGCCGCGCGGGGAGCGCGTGGCCTTCGCGCTGGCCGAGACCGGGCGCGGCCCGGACAGCGCCACCGCCGGGGTGGTCAAGGACGCCGGCGACGATCCCGACGTGACCCACGGCGCGCTGATCCGCGCCACCGTCCGGCTTGGCCCGCCTGGCTCCGGCGTCGCGTTCCGCGCCGGGCCGGGCGTCGGCACCGTCACCCGCCCCGGATTGGCCCTGCCGCCCGGCGAACCCGCGATCAACCCGATCCCGCGCCAGATGATCCAGGCCGCGATCGCCGAGGTGGCGTCCGCCCATGGCGCGGCGGGCGACGTGATCGTGGAAATCTCCATCCCCGGCGGCGAGGCGCTGGCCCAGCAAACGCTGAACGGCCGCCTCGGCATCGTGGGCGGGCTTTCGATCCTGGGCACCACCGGCATCGTGGTGCCCTACTCCTGCGCCGCCTGGATCGACAGCATCCAGCGCGGGATCGATGTCGCCCGCGCGATCGGCCTTTCGCACATCGCCGGCGCCACCGGGCGCGCGTCCGAGGACGCGGTGCGCGCGCTGCACGGCTTGCCGGAAACGGCGCTGATCGAGATGGGCGACTTCGTCGGCGCCATGCTGAAATATCTGCGCCGCCGTCCGGTGCCGCGCGTCAGCGTGGCGGGCGGTGTCGCGAAGATCACCAAGCTCGCGCAAGGCCGGCTCGATCTGCACGCGAAGCGCGGCGCGGCGGATCTCGCCGCGTTGGCCGAGCTGGCGCGGGCACAGGGCGCCTCTGTCCGGACCGCCGAGCGCATCCTGCGCGCCAACACCGTGGCGGAGGCCTTCGCCGCGAGCGCCGAGGTGCCGCTCGGCGATGCCGTCGCGCGCGCCGCGTGGGAGGTGGCGGCGGCGACATTGCGCCCATGCGAAACCGAGCTGGAAGTGGTGGTATTCGACCGCGCCGGCACGCTGCTCGGCCGGGCGCCCTTCGCGCCCGTTCATGGCGCCCCGCCCGGCCTGAACCGGCGGTGATAGGCGGGATCGTACAGCGCGCTCTCGCGAAACTCCTCGGCCCCGAGGGCGTGCCCAACGAGGATGACCGCCGTCCGCTCGATCGGGGCTTCCGCGACGGCGGCGGTGATCGTGGCGAGCGTGCCGCGCAGGATGCGCTGATCGGGCCAGCTTGCCCGGGCCACGACCGCCACCGGGCAGTCCGGCCCATAAAGCGGCGTGAGTTCGGCGACCATGCGATCGAGCGCATGGACCGCGAGATGCACCGCCAGGATCGCGCCGGTCGCACCGAAGGCGGCCAGGGTCTCGCGGCTTGGCATTGCCGAGGCGCGGCCGGAGAGGCGCGTCAGCACCACGCTCTGCGCCACGCCCGGCACCGTCAGTTCGCGCCCCAGCGCGGCGGCGGCGGCGGCGAAGGCGGGCACCCCCGGCGTCAGCGTGTAACGGATGCCCAGGCGATCGAGTCGGCGCATCTGCTCGGCCAAGGCGCTGTAGATCGACAGATCGCCGGAATGCAGCCGGGCGACATCCAGGCCCCGCGCATGGGCGGCCACGTATTCGGCCTCGATCGCGTCCAGCGTCATCGGCGCCGTGTCGATCAGCCGTGCGCCGGGCGGACAATGCGCCAACAGCTCCGGAGGGACGATGGACCCGGCGAACAGGCACACCGGGCACCGCGCCAGCAGGTCGCGCCCCCGCACGGTGATCAGATCCGCCGCACCCGGCCCGGCGCCGATGAAATGCACGGTCACGGCGGCGCCTCGGCGAGCGCGCAGGTCGCCCCGCCCTCCGCGATGCGCGCCAGCACCAGGCGCCCGCGCGGGCCGGAGG
>DATFDN010000332.1:0-2894 GCA_035252035.1 Acetobacteraceae bacterium
AGCGCGAACAGGCCGCGCGCGAGGCTGAGAAGGCGGCGCGGGCCGAGGCCGAGAAGGCGGCGCGCAAGGCATTGCGCGACGCGCGCTACGCCGCCCGCAAGGCGCGGCAGAAGTAGGCCTTGCGTTGTTGGCGCCAGGGGCGGTCTTACTCTAAGACATCATGCGCGGGCTTGAGCCGCCCCGGCGATGACGGCCGAGAGTACCCGGCGGGGCCACGACGCCCCGCTTGCACGAGGATCGAATGGCCAAGATCAAGGTGAAAACCCCCGTCGTCGAACTCGACGGGGACGAGATGACCCGCATCATCTGGGGGTTCATCAAGGACAAGCTGATCCTGCCCTACCTCGACATCGAGCTGCTCTATTTCGACCTCGGGATCGAGCACCGCGACGCCACCGAGGACCAGGTGACGGTGGATGCCGCGCGCGCCATCGCGCAGCACGGGGTGGGCGTGAAGTGCGCCACCATCACCCCTGACGAGGCGCGGGTGAAGGAATTCGGCCTGAAGCGGATGTACCGCAGCCCGAACGGCACCATCCGCAACATCCTCGACGGCACGATCTTCCGCGAGCCGATCATCTGCCGCAACGTGCCCCGCCTGGTCCCGCACTGGACCAAGCCCATCGTCATCGGCCGGCACGCCTACGGCGACATCTACCGCGCGACCGAGATGCGCGTGCCCGGCCCCGGCCGGGTCCGGCTGGTCTACGAGCCGGCCGACGAGAACGAGCGCGCCCAGATCCTCTCGGTCCACGAGTTCAAGGGGGCCGGGGTCGCGATGGGGATGCACAACCTCCGGGATTCGATCGACGGCTTCGCCCGCGCCAGCTTCAACTACGGCCTCCAGCGCGGCTATCCAGTCTATCTCTCCACCAAGAACACCATCCTCAAGGTCTATGACGGCTACTTCAAGGACCGCTTCCAGGAGATCTTCGACGCCGAGTTCAAGCAGCGTTACGAGCAGCGCGGCCTGACCTACGAGCACCGGCTGATCGACGACATGGTGGCGCAGGCGCTGAAGTGGTCCGGCGGCTATGTCTGGGCGTGCAAGAACTACGACGGCGACGTGGAATCCGACGTGGTGGCGCAAGGCTTCGGCTCGCTCGGCCTGATGACGTCGGTGCTGCTGAGCCCTGACGGCAAGACGGTGGAGAGCGAGGCGGCGCACGGCACCGTCACCCGCCACTACCGCCAGCACCAGAAGGGCCAGGAGACCTCGACCAACCCGATCGCCTCGATCTTCGCCTGGACGCGGGGACTCGCCTATCGCGGCCAGTTCGACGACACCCCCGAGGTGACGCGCTTCGCCGAGACGCTGGAGCGGGTGTGCGTCGAAACGGTGGAGGCCGGGTTCATGACCAAGGATCTGGCGGTGCTGATCGGCCCGGATCAGAAATGGCTCAACACCCAGGCATTCCTGGCCAAGATCGACGACAGCCTGAAGGCCGCGATGGCGGATCGTTAGGAGTCTTCGGACTCACTGCGTCGCCGTGCTGTTTCACCCCTCCCCTACCCCCTCCCGCGAGGGGAGGGGGACTTCATCTTCTCCCCCTCCCCTCGCGGGAGGGGCCGGGGGGAGGGACCGGGATCAAGCCGGCTCGAAACGCATCGCCGCGCCGTTCATGCAGTAGCGCAAGCCGGTCGGCTTCGGGCCGTCCTCGAAGACGTGCCCGAGATGCCCGCCGCACCGGCTGCAATGCACCTCGGTGCGGGTCATGAGGAAGCCGCGGTCCTCGCTGGTGGCGATGCTGTCGGGCAGCGGGGCGTAGAAGCTCGGCCAGCCCGTGCCGCTCTCGAACTTGGTGTCCGAGGAAAAGAGCTTCTCCCCGCACCCCGCGCAGACGAAGGTGCCCTCGCGCTTCTCCTGGTTGAGCGGGCTGGTGCCCGCGCGCTCGGTCCCGTGCTGGCGCAGCACCCGGAACTGCTCGGGCGTCAGGATGCGGCGCCACTCCTCCTCTGTGTGCGAAACCGGAAAATTCTCGGCCGTCGCTTCGGCCGCGCCGCCGAACAGGCGTTTCATGCGATGTCCCCCGTATGCCAAGGCCAGTATATGGTGTCGGGCAAAGCCACGGGAGGCTGCCCATGACGCCATTCCGCCAAGCCTTGAGCCCAGCACTGCCCGAGGACGCGAACGCCGCCTTGCTGGCCGGTCGGGTGTGGCGGCCGGATGTGGCCGGCCCCTCCGTGGTCACGGTGCGCGGCGGCGATCTGATCGATGTCACCGCCACCTTCCCCACCATCAGCGACCTCTGCGAGGCCGATGATCCACCCCGTGCGCTGCGCGCCGCGACGGGCGATAGCCTGGGCGACGTGGACGCGGCGCTCGCCAACACCCCGCCCGAGACGCGCGACCCCGCCAAGCCCTGGCTGCTCGCCCCGATCGACTTGCAGGCGATCAAGGCCGCGGGCGTCACCTTCGCGCGCAGCATGCTGGAGCGCGTGGTCGAGGAGCAGGCGAAGGGCGATCCGGGGCGGGCCGACGCGGTCAGGCGGCGGATCGTCGAGGTGATCGGGACCGACCTCCGGGCTGTGGTGCCGGGGTCGGACGCGGCGATGCGGCTCAAGGAGCACTTAGTCGCCCAAGGCTCCTGGTCGCAGTACCTGGAGGTCGGGATCGGGCCGGACGCCGAGATCTTCACCAAGGCGCAGCCGCTGTCGGCGGTCGGGCACGGGGCCGGGATCGGCATCCACCCGGGCTCGGCCTGGAACAACCCGGAGCCGGAGCTGGTGCTGGTCGTCAGCTCGCGCGGGCGGATCGTGGGCGCCACGCTCGGCAACGACGTCAACCTGCGCGACTTCGAGGGGCGGAGCGCCCTCCTGCTGAGCAAGGCCAAGGACAACAACGCATCGTGCGCGATCGGACCCTTCGTTCGGCTCGTGGACGACACGTTCGG
>DATFDN010000333.1:0-5550 GCA_035252035.1 Acetobacteraceae bacterium
TTGCGGCGAGACTCAATCTCCCTCTCCGCCCCCGGGGGCGGAGAGGGTCGGGGTGAGGTGGGGGAACACCAGCCTCTGGTAATCGCCTGAGGCAAGACAAGCTTGAAACGGACCACCGCAAGGGGCATAGGATGCCCCGAGAAACAGGCACTCCATGCGGCAGACATCAGAAGCTGTGGCGGCTCCCTTCCTGGCGGATGTGATCGACTGGAGAGGCTTCATCGAGCCGGGTCGCCTCAGTGCGGTGCTAAGAGTGACAAAGAGTGAATTGGCCTCAGCCTCCGGGCTGTCGCGGGACGCAGTTTCCAAGGCGACACGGCTCGGCGCTCCAGCGACCCAGACCCGGCTCCGGGAAGTCGCGGAAATTATCAACCGCGTGCTGCCATGGTGCGGCTCGGTGCAACAGGCGTTCGCCTGGTACCGCTCGCAGCCGATCCCGGCGTTCGGGGATCAGACGGCCGAGAACCTGGTCCGCCAGGGAAGGGCCGGACACGTTCTCGATTACCTCGGAGGCATCGCGCTCGGCGGCTATGCTTGAGGCTGGTCCGGACGGTTTACCGGGCTCACAATCCGAAGTGGGCGTTTGCGCCGGAGTCGGGCGAAGGCGCCGCGCTCACCGGCGGCCGGTTCAACTCGCGCGGCATGAAGGCGCTCTACACCTCCCTCCGGTTCGAGACGGCGTGGCTGGAGGCGCAGCAGGCGTTTCCGTTCAAGGCGCAACCGCTGACGCTCTGTAGCTATGATGTTGATTGTAACGACGTGCTCGATCTGACTGATCCTGCCGTCCTGACGGCCCGCAGCATCGCGCCCTCTGATCTGGCTTGCGCGTGGAAGGATTTGGAGACGCGGGGCATCCGGCCGCCGAGTTGGCTTGTGGCCGAACGTCTGAGTCGGGATGGCGTCGCGGGGATTGTGGTGCCGAGCTATGCGCACGGGGCGACTGCTGCCGATGTCAACGTGGTTTTCTGGAATTGGGGTACGACGCTGCCTCACCGGGTCCGGGTCATCGATGACGAGTACCGTTTGCCGAAAGACGCGCGTTCGTGGCGGTAAGTGCATTTTTTAATGTGATATACGGAAATCTGTCGTCTGCCTTTTAGAGAACTAGCGACAGCAGCGCAGCGGTGGCGTGCAATTGATGAGGGCATGTTAGAAAGATGTGCTCGGTCACTCTCGATCGTAGCTGAGCAGGGATTCGCAAACTATATAGATGGATGTTGCCGCTAAACACTGGAACGTGGACAATATGGCACTGACAATCTTCTTTTCCTGGCAGGCAGACACGAGCACAAGAACGGGGAGAAATCTTGTCGAGCAGGCACTGGAGCGTGCCGCCTCCGCCATTGGGCAGGACTCCGAAGTGGAGGAGGCTATGCGCGAGC
The DNA here is from genome assembly GCA_035252035.1 of Acetobacteraceae bacterium. Taxonomy (GTDB): domain Bacteria; phylum Pseudomonadota; class Alphaproteobacteria; order Acetobacterales; family Acetobacteraceae; genus DATFDN01. The sequence goes on from DATFDN010000333.1 coordinate 1,383, forward strand.
TCGCGATCGACAAGGATACTAAGGGTGTGGCCGGGTCGCCGCCGATTGTCGAGACGATCTTCCGCAAGATTGACGGCGCCGCGGTCTTCGTCCCCGACCTGACGTTTGTCGGCAAGCGGCTCGATGGAAGACCCACCCCAAACCCAAATGTGCTTATCGAGTACGGATGGGCCTTGAAGAGCCTCTCCCACAGCCGCATCGTACCGGTGATGAACGTGGCGCACGGCCAGCCAACATCGGAGAACATGCCGTTCGACATGCGGCACCTCCGCCACCCGATCCAGTACGAGTGCCCGGACGACGCCGACGAGGAGACCCGTAGGAGGGCGCGAGCATCACTTGCGCGCAGCCTGGAAGGCGCAATCCGGGACGTCCTTGGGAGCGCCGAGTTTAAGGCATCGCTGCCCAAACCCATGCAGCCGCCGCCTTTTCCTGCGCGCGAGCCGCTCGACGGGCCTGGCAGGTTCCGGGCGAAGACCCAGCCCCTGGGCATATCGGATTACATTCTTAAGCAGCCTTCCGATGTGAAACTTCAAACGGGACCAGCCACATGGCTTAGGTTGATGCCCTCAACGAACCCTGGCAGGCAGTGGTCCTTCGGCGAGCTGAAAGGGGCGGCAACGGCGGCCGGAATCCTCATGATGCCCATAGGCTCCGGGCAAGGCAGCTATGGTCACATCAGGGCGGAGGACGGCTTCGGTATCTACGCAACGCAACCGGATCAGCCAAACCTTACATGCTGGGTAGTGTTCGCATTCGAGACCGGGGAGGTCTGGAGCGTGGATGCCTTCTCTCTCGGTGCCGCGCGCGACGCACAAGGACAGCGAGTAATCCATCTGAAGGAGAAGGAATTTGCTGCGGCCTTAGAAAGCTACTCGGGTTTCCTCTCTCGGCTCGGGGTTGATCCACCCTACCGCTGGGTTGCAGGGATGGAGGATCTCAGAGGGCGCGTGCTTTACGTCCCGGCACCTCCAGGACGGATTGCATCGCCTTTTGCAAAGAAAGCCTGCGTCTCGGACAGCATATGCAAGCAGGGCCTCTATCAGCCGAGCGAGCCCGCCATCAGATCGCTCAAGCCGTTCTTCGAAGCAGTCTATGACAAATGCGACCTCGTCAGACCGCAGTGGCTTGATGCGCAGCAAGCGGCCACGACACCGTCACGGTAATATAATACGCCTAAATCGGCAGCTTCCGTCATCACACATCCAAATTCGCCACCCGCAACGCATTCCCCACGATAAACTCCCGCCGAGGCTCCACCACGTCCCCCATCAACGTGCTGAACACCAGCGCCGCGTCCTCGATGTCCCCCACTTTCACCTGCAACAACGTCCTTGTCGCCGGGTCCAGCGTCGTCTGCCAAAGCTGGTCGGGATTCATCTCCCCCAGCCCCTTGAACCGCTGGATCGTCAGCCCCCGCCGCCCATGCGCCAAGATCCGCTCGTACGCGCTCGCCGGCCCAACAACCGTCGCCTCCTGCCGATCAAACAGCAGCCGCGCGGGCGAGGCGAAGCGCCGCGCCAGCGCCTCCGCGCGCTCGCAGAGCCAGCGCGCCTCGGCGCTGCGCAGCGCCGCGAGATCCAGCGTGTGCTTCTCGGTCACGCCCCGCACCACGCGCGCCATGGTCAGGCTGCCATCCGCAGCCACGATCCAGCCCCGCTCGGCGGGATCGGAAATCGCGTCGAGCCGCGCGGCCAGGGTCTGCGCGGCGGCGGTGGCGCGCACGGGATCGGGCGTCAGCGCGCCGGCGATGGCGGCCTGTTCGATCAACTCGGCCGGCGCCGCCGTCGCCAGGCCGCGCACGCGCCCATGCACGTCGCGCAGCCACAGCGCCTCCGCGCGCAACGCCTCGCCCTCCAGCGCCTCGCCGCCGGCATAGATCAGCCGCGCCGCGTCCAGCGCCTTGTCGAGCAGGAAGTCCTCCAGCGCCCGGTCGTCCTTCAGGTAACGCTCGTCATTGCCGCGCTTGGCGCGATAGAGCGGCGGCTGGGCGATATAGAGGTGCCCTCGCTCGATCAGCTCCGGCATCTGGCGATAGAAGAACGTCAGCAGCAGCGTGCGGATGTGGCTCCCGTCCACGTCGGCGTCGGTCATGATGACGATGCGGTGGTAGCGCAGCTTGTCCGCGTCGAACCGGTCGCGGTCGTCCCCGTCCTGGCCGATGCCGGTGCCGAGCGCGGTGATCAGCGTGCCGATCTCGGCGCTGCCCAGCATCCGGTCGCGGCGCACCCGCTCCACGTTCAGGATCTTGCCCTTGAGCGGCAGGATCGCCTGGAACTTGCGGTCCCGCCCCTGCTTGGCGGAGCCGCCCGCCGAATCGCCCTCGACGATGAACAGCTCGCACTTCGCCGGATCGCGCTCGGAGCAGTCGGCGAGCTTGCCGGGCAGCGTGGAGATGTCGCCCGGCCTCTTGCGCGTGAGTTCCCGCGCCTTGCGCGCCGCCTCGCGCGCCGCCGCCGCGTCCATCACCTTCTGCACGATGGTCTTGGCTTCCTTGGGATGCGTCTCCAGCCAATGGGCGATGGCATCGGCGGCGGCGGCCTGGACCACCGGCTGCACCTCGGAGCTCACCAGCTTGTCCTTGGTCTGCGAGGAGAACTTCGGGTCGGGCACCTTCACCGACAGCACCGCCGTCATCCCTTCCCGGATGTCCTCGGGCGCCAGCTCCAGCTTGTCCTTCTTGCCCATGCTCTCGGCGTAGCGGCCGACGACGCGGGTCAGCGCGGCGCGGAAGCCGGCGAGGTGGGTGCCGCCGTCGCGCTGGGGGATGTTGTTGGTGAAGCAGAGCGTCGTCTCGTGGTAGCTGTCGTTCCAGGCCAGCGCGAACTCGACGCGGATGCCCTGCGCCGCGTCGTCGGCGCGCAGGCTGATCGGGGGCGAGAACTCCGGCTTCTTGCCCCGGTCCAGCCACTCGACGAAGGCGACCAGGCCGCCGTCGTAGCGCATCACCGACTCGCGCACCTCCGCGTGCCGCTCGTCGCGCAGCACGATGGTCAGGCCCGAGTTGAGGAAGGCCAGCTCGCGCAGCCGCCGCTCCAGCGTGGCGTAGTCGAACTCGACGCGCGTGAAGGTCTCGGGGCTCGGCTTGAACGTCACCTCGGTCCCGGTCGGGTGCGTCTCCGGCACGCCCACCACGGCGAGCGGCGCCTCGGCGTCGCCGTGGCGGAAGCGGATGAAGTGCTCCTGGCCGTGGCGCCAGATCCGCACCTCCATCCACTCCGACAGCGCGTTGACCACCGCCGCGCCCACGCCATGCAGCCCGCCCGAGACCTTGTAGCTGTTCTGGTTGAACTTGCCTCCCGCGTGCAGCCGCGTCAGCACCACCTCGGCGGCCGAGACGCCCTCCTCCTCGTGGATGTCGGTCGGGATGCCACGCCCGTCGTCGCGCACGGTCACGCTGCCGTCGCCGTTCAGCACCACATCGACCCGCGTCGCGAATCCGGCTTGCGCCTCGTCCACCGCGTTGTCCACGATCTCGAAAGCCATGTGGTGAAGGCCGGAGCCGTCATCGGTGTCGCCGATGTACATGCCAGGGCGCTTGCGCACCGCCTCCAGCCCCTTGAGGACGGAGATGGAGGAAGCGTCGTAGGCGTCGAAGTCAGGCCGCTCTCCGGCGGTGTCGGACATGCCGCGGTGATCCCGTTCGTAGGTTGTCTGTGTACTTTAGATATATAGCTCCTACCCGGCCTCCGTCCCAGGGGAATTCGCGATGGTGGGAATATTCTCCCCGATCAGCTTCTCCGAGGCCAAGAATCGCGGATCGGGCGCCAGCGCCCCGCCGCCCGTGCGCAGCCCCTCCGCCCGTTCGGCGAGCGGCAGGAAGACGTCGGCGTCGGTGCCGGTCATCAGCACCTGCGCGGGCAACGCGGCGACGGCGGCGAACAGCGCGGCGCGGCGGGCCGGATCGAGATGGGTGGTCGGCTCATCGAGCAGCAGGAGGGGGGCGAAGCCGCGCGCCTCCGCGATCAGCCCGGCATGGGCGAGCACGATGGCGAGCAGCGTCGCCTTCTGCTCCCCGGTGCTGGCCAGCGCCGCGGGCAAGTCGCTGGCGGCCTCGCGCAACGCCATGTCGCAGCGGTGCGCCCCGACCGTGCTCGTCCCGGACTCGGCATCGCGCGCCCGCGCGGCCTCCAGGGACGCGCGCAGCCAGTCCTCGACCGCGACCGCC
>DATFDN010000334.1:0-6378 GCA_035252035.1 Acetobacteraceae bacterium
GAGGCTTGCAACGGCGGCAATAAGGCCACCAGTTTGCATCACCTCGCAATTGCGAAGCAGAACGATTGGACTGGCAAGTCCGGCCAGCCTGGACTGCGTTCCATATAAGCCGCTCTGCTACGGGCAGCATCTGAAAAGGAAGAAATCATGTGGAAGGCGATTCGCGTAATAGGTGTCGCCTCTATGCTGTTGAGCGGTGCCACCGCGCTCGCGTTTGCCCAAGCCGGCGCCGGTGGCGCAGGGAGCGGCCGTGGTGGCGCAGGCGGCGGGGGATCGACGGGCATGAGCACGGGAAGCTCAGGCGCCGGCAGTTCGGGTAGCAGCGTGTCAGGCGGCGGCTCAACCGGAGGCGGATCGGGCAACCAGATGAGCTCAAGCACGGGCGGTACCAGCGGCGGGATGGCCGGTGGCGGTGCGGGTGGCGGGACAACTGGCGGAGCTGCCAGCGGTTCTAGTGCCGGAACGGGAACCGGCAGCACTGGTGGTGCGAGGTAACTCCAAGCCTGTGGGCGCTTCCGGTTGTGCTGGGTGGCGCCCCAGGCGGAACTCCCGCGAGTGAGCGCGGGAGGAAAGTGCTCGATGGGACGCCCGATGTGGCGAATGCGCCCGGGTGGGATCTTTTGGGCGCATGTCGGCGAGTTTTGGCTTCTCGTTCGTGAAGCGGAGGGCATGGCCCGCTTTCTCGTGCTGAGGGCCGCTCCAAAGGGGGAGACTTGGCCGATAGCTTTTTTGGAGTGTGGTGCCAGGGACGGCATTCGCGCGGCGATGGAGGGGGCGGAGGCGATGCTCGCCCAAATCGAGCGACCTCTCCCCCCGTCAAGAGTGAGGCTATGGGAGGGCAATCCCGCGCTGCTGGTCGAAGCCGACGTCGCTGTTCGCAATTTCTGGACAGACCTGTTGGGCGAGGCTGGCGTGCGCATGATCGCGGTATCCAGCGCAACGGAAGCTCTTGAACTGCCGGCCGGCATTCGTGATCCGGCCATTCTCGTCGCCAGCGCGGAGGAACCCGACACCGACGGCCTTTGTGTGGCCGCTGCCATTCGGAAGCGCTGGCCCCTGATCCGTGCGGTGCTCGTCGGCGAGAATGCCGGCGCTGCCACTGATCGGCTCGCTCCTGGCGATATCTTTCTGGTTGGGCCTTTTCGCAACGCGGAGCTGTTGCGGGCGGTCTACCAGGAGGAGAAGGAAGCTTTGACCTGCCTCCTTCGTCTTTTCCTTTCTGCTTAGGGCGGGGGCCAAACATGTCGGGCGGAATGTTCAAGAGACGTGCGTTTCTGCGGGGGGTCGCCTCGCTTGCGGGGGTCGAGATAGCAGGTACGCAAGGCAAGGCGATGCTCAACCCTCCGATCAGGATCACTGCTTCGGCAAGCCCCGCCTCCGCCCCGCTTGGCGCCCCGGCGCCCCCGCCCTTTCAGGCCGCGGCCTTCAGCACGGTTGGCGTGTTCGACATCGACTGGCTGCTGGATGCGCGCTTTACGCGCCTCCTCGACAACATGGCAGCCTCCCCAGGGGCGTTCGGCGGGGCGCGCTTCTTCGGCGCGCTGAACAGTGGCGAGAAGGAGAATGTCTTCCCGAAGAGCAGTGGCGACGTCTGGCACCGCCCAAACGAGCCGATTGACTTCTCGACAACGCTGCGCGCGCTCGCGGAGCTGACGTCCCGCGGCCTCGTTCCCTTCGTCGGGCTCAACTTCTTTCCCGCGGCGGTCTCGCCGTCGCCCATCCAGCCGCCACCGTCTTTCGAGAACTGGCAGAGGCTGGTGGAGGCATTCCTGGACCGGATCGTTGGACGGTTCGGCGCGGCGGAGGTCGGCCGGTGGTGGTTCGAGGTCTGGAACGAGCCCAACATGCCGCCGTTCTGGTCCGGCAACTTCGAACAGTACCTCGCGTTGTATCGCGCGACCTCCGAGGCGGTTCTTCGATCCGGTCACGCGGTCCGGCTCGGTGGCCCGGCGGTCGCCTACATGCCGGAGGAAGGGGCTCGCCTGATCGAGAGCTTCCTCGCGTTCCTGCGGCGGGAGCCCGCGGTGAAGTGCGACTTCATCTCGCTTCACCGCAAGGGAATCTGGGTGTCGCGGGAAACCCAGCCGGAGCTGCAACGCTCCATAGCCGCCGCCTGGGAGACGGCACGCGCGGCCATGCGGCTCGATCCGGGCCGCTTCCGCGGGATGTGGATCATCAACAACGAAGCAGACATGAAGGTGGGGTTCGACACTCCCTATGAGCCTCGGATGACGGAGCAGTTTCCGTCCTGGCTGGCGGCGCAGGCCATCGCCTACGACCAGTTGAGCGTGGCCCATGCTTCGTCCGGGCTGCGCTTCGCGGCATTCTCGGACAATGCCAACCAGCAGCTGATCCGGGCGCCTTTCGACGGCCGGCGCAGCATCATGACCCGGCTGAATGGGCCGGACAATCTGGCGAAGGTGCCAGCATACAACTTCTACGAGCTTCTCCGGTTGCTGGGAAACCAACGCGCGACGCTCACGACGCCGGACCTAGTCTATCCGAATTCTGATCTGTATTACCTGGCCACCGCGACCGCCGATGCGGTCGCGGCGCTTTTCACCGTCTATCCGGCGGACGGCGAAGCCGGTCCGGGTGAGCGGCAGATCGAGTATCTGCTCCGCGACATGCCTTGGGAGCGCGTCAACATCGTCGAGTTCCAAATTGGCAAAATCCTGTCCAACGCTTTCACAGCCGCGGGCCGGACCATGCCGGCCCGAGACATCGACGCGGATGCCGCGCGGCGTATCCGCCATGCTCAGGAGTTGGCTGTCGCCGCGCCGATCCAGTCCGGCGTGATGCTGAGAGGCAGCGAGTTGCGCAGGGAGCTTGCGCTGCCCGACTTCACCACGGTGCTGCTTTGGATCACGCCCTTTTCACCAGCCGTTCCCGAGCAACCACGATGGCTGCAAGCCAGCGTGGAGCAGGCCAATGTTGTTCTGCGCTGGACACCGACTCGCGAGCCCTGGTTTTACACCTACGAACTGGTGCGGTCCTCCTCGGGATCAGGAGAATCGGTCACTCCTGTACCGCTGCGCGCGTCCATGTGGATCGACACGCCGCCGCCAGGCGAGCACATCTATGCCGTCCGCGCGGTCAGCGCGTCCGGCGTGCGGAGCGGAAGCGCCATCAGTCCACCCGTCAGGCTCTGACGCGGGATCAGGGGATTCCACCAAGTTGGCGCCGTTCCTAAACACCTGGAATTGTTCGATGACAAAAATATAAGTGAACAGGCAACCTTGAGGCGCAGGCCGAGCTTCTTCTCCAAGGATTTGGATCCCTGTCCGACGTCTTGGAGCATGTGACAATGGTTGGTGACGGAAGGGCAGTACTGCCCTTGAGTTTGGGGCGCGGTAGCCGCTGGTCGCAATGATAGCCTCTCCGCCCTTGATCTGCTTCTCGCATCTACGCTGGAACTTTGTTTTCCAGCGACCTCAGCATCTGATGCAGCGGGCAGCCGCTCATACGAGGGTATTCTACTGGGAAGAGCCGCTGTTCGCCGACGCATTGGCGCCCGAGTTGGCTAGCACCATGTCCGCGGAAGGCGTCATGGTCTTGACCCCGGTTCTGCCGCACGGGACCGGTGCGATGGCAGCAATTGAGGCGCAGCGGGAGCTGCTCGATACGTTCGTCGCGGCGCAGGTGATCCGCGCTCCAGTTCTTTGGTATTACACACCGCAGGCATTGCCGTTTTCGGCGCACCTTGAGGCGCGGCAGGTCATCTATGATTGCATGGACGAGCTATCGGCTTTCCGCGGTGCCGATCCGGCAATCCCGCTACGTGAGCGGGAGCTGCTCGCGCGTGCCGACTTTGTGTTCACCGGTGGATATAGCCTTTATGACGTGAAGCGCCAGCAGCACGATGACGTCCACCCGCTTCCGAGCGGCGTTGACGTCGCGCATTTCCTGCCGGCCCGTGAGACGCTATCGGACCCCGCGGATCAGGCCGGCATCCCGCATCCGCGGCTCGGCTTCTACGGCGTTATCGACGAGCGCCTGGACCTGGCTCTGGTCGCCGGATTGGCCGCTGCCCGGCCTGACTGGCAGCTGGTGTTGCTCGGGCCAGTCGTGAAGATCGACCCGGCGGGACTGCCACGGCGGCCAAACATCCATTATCTCGGCGGCAAGCAGTACCGGGAGCTGCCCGCTTACGTGGCCAACTGGGACGTGGCGCTCATGCCGTTCGCGCGGAACGAAGCGACCCGGTTCATCAGCCCCACCAAGACGCCCGAGTACCTGGCCGCGGGCCTTCCGGTCGTCTCGACGCCGATCGTCGACGTGGTGCGCCAGTATGGCGCGGCGAAGCCGGTCGTCATCGCGGACACAACGGAGACGTTCGCGGCCGGCGCCGAACGCGCGCTCGCGCTCGCCAAGGCTCGGGAAACCTGGCTGCCTGAGATCGACCGGATGCTGGCTGCCTGCTCCTGGGACGGCATCTGGGAGCGCATGACGGCGCTGATGAAGCAGCGCCGGACCGGCGCGTCGCGAGGACGCCCCAAGCTGCGCCTGTGCAGCATGACCTCAGACCTAAGCTACGATGCCATGGTGGTCGGTGCCGGTTTCGCAGGTTCTGTCATGGCGGAGCGGCTGGCTTCCAGCGGAAGCCGTGTGCTGGTGATTGACCGGCGTGAGCACATCGGCGGCAATGCCTATGACCATGAGGACGCGGCCGGCGTGTTGATCCACCGCTACGGCCCCCACATCTTCCACACCAACGCGCAGCGGATCGTCAAGTACCTCAGCCGCTTCACCGAGTGGCGCCCCTACGAGCATCGCGTGCTGGCGCGGATCGGCGATTCCCTGTTCCCGATCCCGATCAATCGCACGACGATCAACCGGTTTTTCGGGCTGAACCTCGGCGAAGACGAGGTCGCGGCGTTTCTCGCCTCCAAGGCGAAGCCGATCGCACCGATTCGCACCGCGGCGGACGTCGTCCTCTCGACCGTGGGGCCAGAGCTGTACGAGGCGTTCTTTCGCGGATACACGCGCAAGCAGTGGAACATGGACCCGAGTGAGCTGGACAAGTCCGTCACCGCGCGCATTCCGACCCGCACCAATGACGATGATCGGTATTTCACCGACAGCTTCCAGATGATGCCCCGGCACGGCTTCACCCGCCTGTTCGAGAATTTGCTGGACCACCCGAATATCACATTGATACTCGGCGCCGATTATCGGGATGTCCATGGTGACGTGGCCCATGGGCATCTGGTCTTTACCGGGCCGATCGACGGATACTTCGGCCAGTGCTATGGCCCCTTGCCGTACCGCTCGCTGCGCTTCGAGCACCGCACGCTGGACAAGCCGCAGCACCAGCCCGTGGCGGTGGTGAACTATCCCTCGCCCGAGGTGCCCTACACGCGGGTGACCGAGTTCAAGCACCTGACCGGCCAGCGGCACCCCAAGACGAGCATCTGCTACGAGTGTCCCACCGACGGCGGCGACCCGTACTATCCCATACCGCGGCCCGAGAACGCGGCGCTCTATGCGCGCTACCAGGCCCTGGCCGATGCCTTGCCGAATGTGACCTTCGTGGGCCGGCTCGCGACCTACCGCTACCACAACATGGACCAGGTGATCGGTCAGGCGCTCGCCGCCTCCGCCCGGCTTGCAGAGCGCGGAGTGAGTGCCACCGGCATCGCCGCGCACACCCGAGCCGGTGTTGGCACCCCGGCGGTGGCGGAATGAGGGAACGGGCAGGCGGAAGCTTGGCCACGGCACAGGATCCGCTTCAGGTGTGGGGCGGCCTCGAGTGCAGCGTCGTGCGCATCGGCGATAGCTGGCGCGACCAGTTCCGCGAGACCGGGCATTGGGAGCGGCCGGACGACCTGGACAGGGTGGCCGCGCTCGGGGTGCGGGTCCTGCGCTATCCCGTGCTGTGGGAACATGTGGCCCCACACCGTCCTGACCTGCGCGACTGGGAGTGGCACGACCGGCGCTTGGCACGGCTGCGCCATCTCGGGCTGACGCCAATTGTCGGTCTGCTGCATCACGGCTCGGGACCGCATTACACGGACCTGCTGGATCCCAGCTTTCCTGAGCAGCTTGCCATTCATGCCGACGCAGTCGCCGCGCGCTATCCTTGGGTGCAGAATTGGACGCCGGTGAACGAACCACTGACCACGGCACGGTTCTCCGGACTGTACGGCCATTGGTATCCGCACCACACGGACGGCGCGTCGTTCTGTCGCATGGTCGTGAACCAGTGCCGGGGGACGCTGTTGGCGATGCGCGCAGTCCGCCGGCGCATCCCCAACGCACGGCTGATCCAGACCGAGGACTTGGGCCGGACCTTCGCCACCCCGCGACTGCGCCATCAGGCCGACTTCGAGAACCACCGGCGCTGGCTGTCGCTGGACCTGCTTTCTGGACGTGTGG
>DATFDN010000335.1:0-5009 GCA_035252035.1 Acetobacteraceae bacterium
CGCGCCGCGCGTCTGGGACGAGAACCCGGACAACATCTCCCACACCTATGAGCGCGGCGACCGCCAGGCGGCCGAGGCCGCCTTCGCCCGCGCCGCGCGTGTCGTCACGCGCCGCTATGTCGTCACGCGCGTCCACGCGCAGTACATGGAGCCGCGCGGCGCGATCGGCCTCTACGACCCGGCGGAGGACCGCTACACGCTCCACGCCGATGTCAACTACCCGCATCGCGTGCGCGCCATGCTCGCCAACGCGGTGTTCAAGGTGCCGGAGAGCCAGGTTCGTGTCGTCTGCCGCGATGTCGGCGGCGGCTTCGGCGCCAAGGGCTGGCAGTATGTCGATCACCGCCTCGTGCTGTGGGCGGCGCGCAAGCTGGGGCGGCCGGTGAAGTGGCGGTGCGAGCGTTCGGAGGCGTTGCTGGCCGACGAGCACGGGCGCGACAACATCGGCACGATCGCGCTCGCCTTCGACGAGGGCGCGCGGATCATCGGACTGCGCTTGGACATGCTGGCCAATATCGGCGCCTATGTCGGGTCGGACCGGCAGTTCCTCACGCCGTTCGGGCAGATCGGCACCGTGACCGGGGTGTACGACATCCCGGCCGCCCATGTCCGCATCGACGCGGTGCTGTCGAACACCAGCCCGACCGCGCCCTATCGCGGCGCCGGCCGGCCCGAGGCCGCATACCTGATCGAGCGCGCGATGGAGGCGGCGGCGCGCGAGCTGGGGATCAATCCGATCGAACTCCGGCGCCGCAACATCATCAAGCCGGAGAGAATGCCGTTCAAGGCGCCGCTCGGTCCGTTCTACGATTGCGGCGCGTTCGAGGCGAACATGGACCGCGCGCTCGAAGCCTCCCTCCATGCCGATTTCCCGGCGCGGCGCAAGGAGTCGCGCGCGCGGGGCAAGCTGCGCGGCATCGGGCTCGCGAACGCCATCGAGCAGGCGGCCGGGCCGACGCCGGAATACGCCGAAATCCGCTTCAACCCGAGCGGCAGCGCCCTGCTGCTGATGGGAACCAAGACGCACGGACAAGGCCATGAAACGGCCTTCAAGCAGATCCTGCACGAGCGGTTGGGAATCGATCCGAACGAGGTGCATTTCATCGACGGCGACACCGACCGCGTCGCCTTCGGCATGGGCTCCAACGGGTCGCGCTCGATGGTCACGGGCGGATCGGCCTTGATGCTCGCGGCGGCGAAGGTGATCGAAAAGGGCAAGCGCCTCGCGGCGCATCTGCTGGAAACGGACGTGGCCGACATCGAATTCGCCGATGGCCGGTTCGTGGTGGCGGGCACGGACCGCGCGCTTCCGCTCAAGGAGGTGGCGCGCGTGGCGTTCCAGCCGGCCCGGCTGCCGCCGGGAATGGAGCCGGGCCTCTACGAGCACGCGACCTATGCCCCGACGCACGACACCTTCCCGAACGGCTGCCACGTCGCCGAGGTGGAGATCGATCCGGAAACGGGCGAAGTCGCGCTGCTCTCCTACCTTGTCGTCGATGACGTCGGCACGGTCATCAATCCGCTCACCTTGGCCGGGCAAATCCATGGCGGGGTGGCGCAGGGCGCCGGGCAAATCCTGATGGAGCAGGTGGTCTACGAGCCAGGCTCCGGCCAGTTGGTCACGGCGAGCTTCATGGATTACGCCATGCCGCGCGCCGACACGCTGTGCGATATCGCCATCCGAACCTATCCGGTGCCGACCGCGCGCAACCCGCTGGGCGCGAAGGGCGCGGGCGAGGCGGGCACGGTCGGCGCGATGCCCGCCCTGATGCTCGCGGTCATGAACGCGCTGGAGCAAGTGGGGGTGCGCGAGCTTGACATGCCCGCGACCAGCTTCCGCGTCTGGCAGGCGATCCAATCGGGGGGACAACGTTGATGGCGGACTTGGCGTCCAGCACGCGGGAGGCGTTGCTGCGGGTCGGCACCTCGACGCTGACCGGCGTGCTGTACCGGCGCGGCTTGCGCAGCGTGTTCATGCAGGATGTCTCGCCGATCCGCCCCGATGTGCCGCGCATGGTGGGGCTGGCCTTCACGATGCGCTTCATTCCTTCGCGCGAGGACAAGGACGCGCCCGGCGCGCCGGGGCGCGGCCAAGTGCAGCGCACCGCGATGGAGGAGTGCCCGCCGGGCCACGTCCTTGTCATTGACGCGCGCGGCGACGCGCGCGCGGCGTCGGCCGGGGACGTCTATGCCGGGCGGCTGAAGGCGCGCGGTTGCGCCGGGATCGTGACCGATGGCGGGTTCCGCGACACCGAGGGCGTGTTCCGGACCGGCCTGCCCGCCTATCACCGCCGCGCCTCCTCCCCGCCAAGTCCGGTGGCGCACCACCCGGCCGATCTCAACCTGCCGATCGGCTGCGGCGGCGTCGCCGTCTATCCCGGCGACGTCATTGTGGGCGATTGCGACGGCGTGGTGGTGATCCCGCCGGACATCGTGGACGCGGTGGCCGAGGAGGCGCTGGCGAGCACGCTCTATGACGAGTTCGCCGAGCGGGAGGTCGCGCGCGGGCGCTCGCTGGTCGGCCTGTTCCCGGTCGCGGGCGAGGAGGCCAAGCGCGATTTCGAGGTCTGGAAAAAGGCGCGGTCCGGCGGGGAGTGAAGGCCCCCTACCCCCGCCCGATGAACGGCATCTTCGTCGCCATGATGGTGATGAACTGCACGTTGGTCTCAAGCGGCAAGTTGGCCATGAACAGGATCGACTGGCCGACATGCTCCACATCCATGGTCGGCTCCGGCCTGACCGAGCCATCCGGCTGCGGGACGCCGCGTTGCATACGCTGCGTCATCGGCGTCGCGGCGTTGCCGATGTCGATTTGGCCGCAGGCGATATCGAATTGGCGCCCGTCCAGCGAGATGGTCTTGGTCAGGCCCGTGACCGCGTGCTTGGTCGCCGTGTAGGCGACCGAGCCCGGCCGGGGCACATGCGCCGAGATCGAGCCGTTGTTGATGATCCGCCCGCCGCGCGGGGACTGCTCGCGCATCATGCGGAACGCGGCGTTGGCGCAGAGGAACATGCCGTTGAGGTTGACCGCGACCACCGAGGTCCATTGCTCCCAGGTGAAGTCCCCGAAATTGGTGGAGGGCACGTTGCCGCCCGCGTTGTTGAACAACACGTCGAGGCGGCCGAACTCCTGCTTGATCCGGGCGAACAGCGCCGTGACCGACTCCGGGCTGGTCACGTCGGTGGGCACCGCGATCGCCCGCCCGGCCTTGGCCATGCCCGCCGTCTCGTTGAGCGGCTCCGCCCGCCGCCCGGCGAGTGCCACCGCGTAGCCATCGTTCAGCAGCGCCAGCGCCGCGGCGCGGCCAACGCCGCTGCCCGCCCCGGTGACTACGGCAACCCGCTCGACCATCGCACGCTCCCTCCGTTCTCAGTGAGAGGGCAGTGTGGCGCGGGGCGGCGGCGCGGCCAAGCCTTGGGGCGGGGACAGTCTTTCCGCTAGGTTCCATGGGCCGATGGCGGCGGGGTGGAGGACAGATGGCGGTGAAGCGCGTGGTGGCGAATATCGGGACCGACCGCACCGCCTCCGCCGAGGCGTTCTATCGCGATGTCCTCGACATGGAGGTTGCCATGGACCTCGGGTGGATCGTGACATTCGCGGCGGACGCATCGGCAGCGCCGCAACTCAGCGTGGCGACGGAGGGCGGATCTGGAACTGCGGTCCCCGACATCTCCATTGAGGTGGACAATTTCGAGGAGGTCCATCGCCGCGCCATTGCTGGCGGCTTCGCGGTCGAATATGGTCCGGTGATCGAGCCGTGGAGCGTGAAACGCTTTTACGTGCGTGACCCGTTCGGGCGCTTGGTGAACATTCTCATGCACAGCGGCTGACCGCCATGCCCCAGCACATCGGCATCGTGGCCTGCTCCGCCGAGGGCGCGGCCCTGTGCTACCGGACCATCTGCGTGGAGGGCGCGCAGCTTCTCGGCGGGCACGCTCATCCCGAAGTCTCGATGCACACGCACTCGCTGGCTGACTATGTCCGCTGCCTGGATCGCGAGGACTGGCGGGGGGGTGGGCGAACTGATGCTCGCCTCCGCCAGCAAGCTCGCGCGGGCCGGCGCAACCTTCCTGATCTGCCCCGACAACACCATCCACCAGGCGCTTCCATTCGTTGAGCCGCGCTCCCCCCTGCCCTGGCTCCACATCGCCGAAGTCGTCGCCGCGCAGGCCGTCGCGCGCGGATTCCGCCGCCTCGGCCTGCTCGGGACGCGCTGGCTCGTCGGGAGCGAAGTCTATCCGGAGAGGCTCGCCGCGCGCGGGCTGGCGTGCGTGCGTCCAGGCACCGCCGAGCGCGCGGAGATGAACCGCATCATCATGGGCGAGTTGGTGTGCGGCATCTTCAGGCCGGAGGCGGTCGCTTGCTTTCAGCATGTAATCGGCCGTATGAAGGAGGAGGGCTGCGATGCCGTGATACTCGGTTGCACCGAGATCCCACTCATCATGTCCGATGCCAACTCGCCGCTGCCGACGCTCGATTCGACGCGCTTGCTCGCGCGGGCGGCACTGCGCCGGGCGGCGCCGGGATAAAGTGCCAGCAGATGTCGGCATGGGAACATTCGTCAGCCCCGAAGGATCGTCTCCGTCCGCCGAATCTTCTTGTGCAATTGCATGATGCCGTACAGCAGCGCCTCCGCCGTCGGGGGACAGCCCGGCACATAGACGTCGACGGGGATCACCCGGTCGCACCCGCGGACGACGGAGTAGCTGTAATGGTAGTACCCGCCGCCATTCGCGCACGAGCCCATGCTGATGACCCAACGCGGCTCGGCCATCTGATCATAGATTTTCCTGAGCGCGGGGGCCATCTTGTTGGTCAGGGTTCCCGCCACGATCAGCAAGTCCGAATGCCTCGGGCTGTAGCGCAGCAGCATCCCGAACCGGTCGAGGTCGTAGCGGGCGGCGAGGCACTGCATCATCTCGACGGCGCAGCAGGCGGTGCCGAACGCCAGCGGCCACATGCTCCCCGTCCGCGCCCAGTTCACCACCGTATCCAGCCGCGCGACCAG
>DATFDN010000336.1:0-3006 GCA_035252035.1 Acetobacteraceae bacterium
GCGGGCTATGCCGCGCCCGCGACGATCGCGGCCTGGGAGCGGGCGCGCGTGCTCGCCGAGCAGCGGGGCGAACACCGCCAGCTCGCGCGGACGCTGTACGGCTTGTGGGCCGCGCGCCAATCTCTCGGAGAGACCCGCACCGCGCTCGGGACCGCGGACCGCATCATCGAGATCGGCACGCGAATCGGTGATGAAGGCGTGCAGATCGTAGGTCATCGGGTGCGGGCGCTGACCGTTCATGCATTGGGCGACTACGAAGCGGCCCGCGCGGAGCTGGAGGAGTTACTCGCGCTCCCCCTTGACCGCCATAGCGATCTTCGATTCGAGTTCGGGCAGGATCCGCGCATCGCCGCGACCGCTATCTACTCCAACGTGCTCTGGGGCATGGGGCACACCGATCTGGCGGTGCGGACGAGCCTTCAGAACGTTGAGCGGGCCGTCGCGCTCGGCCACGTGAACTCCCTCACCTACGCGCTCGCTTACGGCGCCTGCCTCGTCGCGATGCTGCGCGGCGACACGGCGGAGGCACTACGCCTTTCTGGGCAGCTCATGCAGGTGGCGCGGAATTACCATTCGCCGTTCTGGGAGTCTTACGGCAAAGTCTATCGCGGATGGGCGCTCGCCAGGCAGGGCGAGGCACGCTTGGCCGTCGCATTGCTCAAAAGCGCGTCCGAAGGCTTCAAGGAGGTCGGCTCCGCGCTCTATGTGCCGTTGACGATGGGCGTGTCGGCCTACGTTCTCGGCCGCGCCGGCCGGCATGAGGAGGCACGCGGCCGCGTGGAGGAAGCAGTCGCGGAGGCCGAGCGGCGCGAGGAGATTTGGTCGCTTCCCGAGTTGCTGCGGCTCAAGGCACGCACCCTGCGGCACCTTGGCCAAGCCGAGACGGGAATATCCCTGCTCGACAAGGCGTTCGGCCTCGCCCGAACGCGCGGGATGCGGTCCTGGGAGCTGCGCCTTGCCTGCGATCTCGTGGAGTTCAGGCGTGCGGGCAGCGCGCGTGACCAAGCGGTATCTGCCTTGCGGCAGGTGCTGGATGCCTTCCCCGAGCAGGCCGATACCCCGGACCGGCGTCGCGCGCTGGCGCTGCTCAATGCGGCCAATCCGGCGGTTGCAGGCTCCGCGATTCAGGGGAAGTAATACGGCCATCGCGTGCGCACGGCCCATATGATCCCGGCGGTGAACGCGCCGGCAATCAGGTCGTCGGCCATCACCCCCACCGCGCCGCCTTGCCGGTCGGCCCAGCCGATCGGACCCGGCTTGACGACATCCAGCAGCCGGAACACGCCCAGCGCGAGCAGCAGTCCGAAAGCCGACGGGTGTGCAAGGCCAAGAAGCGCGATCCACTGGCCCGCCACCTCGTCGATCACCACCCAAGCCGGATCGGCGTCCGCCGGCACCGTCGCGGCGATCGCCCACAGTCCGACCAAGGCGGCGATGCAGGCGGCGACCGGCAACACAAGCGGGCTGACCAGCATCAGTCCGCCGCCCGCCAGGGTTGCCACGGCCGCGGCGACGGTTCCCGGCGCCGCTACGGGTACGGTGCCGACGCCGAAGCCGCTCGCCAGCAGCCAAGCGAGCTGTTTCATCGCATTTTCCTTCATCCGGCCCACGCCCTGTCGCGCCCTGCGTTGCGCTGGTATGGTCGCTGGTCAACACGAAACGGAGGAGAGCGGTGGCGAAGACGATCAAATTCCCCGTCGAGGCGTCGCATATCATGATGTTTGCGCGCGCCATCGGCGACACCAATCCCGCCTATTACGATGCTGAAGCGGCCAAGCGGGCAGGGGCCGAGGGCATCGTGGCTCCGCCCACCTTCCCGCAGGCGGTCGCGCAGTTCGATCCTGACTACCACCTCCGCCCGAAGCCCGGCGAGCCCTGGTTTGGTTCCGGCAAGGCGCCGTCCGGCGTGGAGGGCAAGCCGAAATCGCTGGGCGGCCTGCACGCCGAGCAGCACTTCGAGTACCGCAGGCCGCTGCGCCCCGGCGATGTGCTGACAGTGGAATACAAGGACGGCAAGACCTGGGAGAAGGAGAGCAAGCGCGCCGGCAAGCTGACCTTCCATGAACGGATCGCGGAGTACCGCGACCAGTCGGGCGAAGTGGTGGCGGTCGCGCGCAGCGTGGGCGTGACCACGGAGCGTCCGGTCGATCAGGGCTGAGGAGAGAAGCGGCAATGGCACTCAAGGCAAGTCAGATCAAGATCGGCGACAAGCACACCGAGCGCGTGGTCGAGAATCTCTCGCGCACCCAGATCGTCATGTATTCGGGGGCATCGGGCGACTACAACCCGATCCACTCGGATGAGGTGTACACCACCAAGGTCGCGGGCTATCCCAGCGTGTTCGCGCATGGGATGCTGACCATGGGGCTGACCGGCAAGATGCTGACAAATTATGTCGGCGCCGGGAGGGTGAAGAAGTTCGGCGTGCGCTTCACCAACCAGGTCTGGCCCGGCGACACGCTTGATTCGACCGCGACAGTGACGGGGATCAAGGAAGAGAACGGGCAGAAGCTCGCCGAGCTGGAAGTCGTGACGGTGAACCAGGACGGCAAGGAGGTGGTGCGCGGCACCGCCGAGGCGCGTCTCGATCCGTAGCGGCACCCTCACCCCGACCCTCTCCCGCAAGCGGGAGAGGGGGCGGTGAGCGCACGGGCGAGGCCAACCGCGCCCCCTCTCCCTTTGGAGAGGGCCGGGGTAAGGGTCAAGCCCGCCAGAACGGCTTGTTCATTTCCTCCTCCGCCTCCGCGAACGTCACTCCGATGTCACGGAGCAGGCGGGCATCAAGCTGCGCCAGCGACTGTCGCGAGCGATGGCGGCGCCACGCCTCCTGGATCTTGCCCCACATCGATACGCGGGCCTGCCTGCCAGGGATAAAAGGCTGCCCGGCGGCCATCAGGAACGAAGCTGCGAGGAATTGGCTGGTCATCGGCGCCTCCTGCAACATCCAACAGCGATAGGTTGAAGGTGAGACGCCGGAGCGCATTAGTAAAACGAATTGCATTGATG
>DATFDN010000337.1:0-8011 GCA_035252035.1 Acetobacteraceae bacterium
CATGGCCGGGCGCCGGCTTGGTGCCGGCGCCGAACCAGCCGTGCGCCTGGCGGCCCCGGGAGACCCAGCCGCCAGTGTCGATCGCCATGCGGGCCGCCCGGCTAGTTCAGAGCAGTGATACTACCTAACTTGCGTTAGAAAGGTAAGAAAATAATCCAGCATGGCAACGGACCCAGGACAAAGTTTCGCTTCAAGAACGCTTGCGCACGGGCGCGTGTCACCCTAACTGCTCGCTCATGACGAGCGATACAGAGCAAGACGCGGGCGCGGTCCGTCCCGCCGAGGCCGCCGAAGCCGGCGCCTCCGGAATGGATATCCCGCCCACCCCGGACCAGCTCATGCAGGCCGCGACCGCGCGCATCGCCGCGCTGGAGGCGGAGGTCGCCGAGATGCGCGAGCGCTGGATGCGCGCCGAGGCCGAGACCCAGAACGTGCGCGCGCGCGGGCGCCGCGAGGTGGACGAGACCCGCCAATACGCGGTGCAGAAATTCGCCGCCGACGTGGTCGAGGCGGCCGAGAACCTGCGCCGCGGCCTCGCCGCCCTGCCCCCGCCCGAGCCGGGCGAGCCCGAGATCATCACCAAGATGCGCGAGGGCTTCGCGGGCGTGGAGCGCAGCTTCCTCGCCATCCTGGAGCGCAACGGGATCAAGCGCGAAGACCCGACTGGGGCGCCCTTCGATCCGAACTTGCACCAATCCATGGGCGAGCAGGAGAGCGCCACCCACAAGCCGGGCACGGTCGCCCAGGCCTGGACTCCTGCCTGGACCCTGAACGGGCGGCTGCTGCGCCCGGCGATGGTGCTGGTCGCCAAGGCCCCCGCGCAAGGCGCGCGCGGGGCCGCCGCGCCGGGCTGAGGCTTGCGAAAATCCCACAAAGGCCTTGCCGTGCCGAAGGCGGCTCAATACATCACGACAAGCAGAGGTTCCCCCTAGGGACGCCCGCGATGCTTCGGGTCGCGCGCGTCCGCTGAAAGGAGAGATACATTGAGCAAGGTCATCGGAATCGACCTCGGCACCACGAACTCCTGCGTCGCCATCCGAGAGGGCCAGGAAACGCGGGTGATCGAGAACAGCGAGGGTGCCCGCACCACCCCCAGCATGGTCGCGTTCAGCGACAACGGCGAGCGCCTGGTCGGACAGGCGGCGAAGCGCCAGGCCGTCACCAACCCCTCGAACACGCTCTACGCCATCAAGCGCCTGATCGGGCGGCGTTTCGACGACCCGATGGTGGAGAAGGACAAGGGCCTTGTGCCCTATAAGATCGTCCGCGGCGACAATGGCGATGCCTGGGTCGAGGTGAAGGGACAGAAATACTCGCCCAGCCAGATCAGCGCCTTCGTGCTGACCAAGATGAAGGAGACCGCCGAAGCCTATCTCGGCGAGAAGGTCACGCAAGCGGTCATCACCGTCCCGGCCTACTTCAACGACAGCCAACGCCAGGCCACCAAGGACGCCGGGCGGATCGCCGGGCTTGAGGTGCTGCGCATCATCAACGAGCCGACCGCGGCGGCGCTCGCCTACGGGATGGACAAGAAGGGCACCGGCACGATCGCGGTCTATGACCTGGGCGGCGGCACCTTCGACATCTCCGTGCTCGAGATCGGCGACGGCGTGTTCGAGGTGAAGTCCACGAACGGCGACACGTTCCTGGGCGGCGAGGACTTCGACGCCCGCGTCATCGACTGGCTCGCGAGCGAGTTCCAGCGTGAGCAGGGCATCGACCTGCGCAAGGACCGACTCGCGCTGCAACGCCTGAAGGAAGCGGCCGAGAAGGCGAAGATCGAACTCTCCTCCTCGAAGGAGACCGAGATCAACCTGCCCTTCATCACCGCCGACGCCTCCGGGCCGAAGCACATGGTCATGAAGCTCTCGCGCGCCAAGCTGGAGAGCTTGGTTGACGACCTGATCCAGAAGACGCTGGAGCCGTGCCGCGCCGCCCTGAAGGACGCGGGCGTGACGCCGGGCGAGATCAATGATGTCATCCTGGTCGGCGGCATGACCCGGATGCCGAAGGTGATCGAGACCGTCAAGCAGTTCTTCGGCAAGGATCCGGCGCGCAACGTCAACCCCGACGAGGTGGTGGCGATCGGCGCGGCGGTGCAGGGCGCGGTGCTGAAGGGCGATGTCAAGGACGTGCTGCTGCTCGACGTGACCCCGCTCTCGCTCGGCATCGAGACGCTGGGCGGCGTGTTCACCCGGCTGATCGAGCGCAACACCACGATCCCGACCAAGAAGAGCCAGGTCTTCTCCACTGCCGACGACAACCAGCAGGCCGTGACGATCAAGGTCTACCAGGGCGAGCGCGAGATGGCGGCGGACAACAAGCTGCTCGGCCAGTTCGACCTGATGGGCATTCCGCCCGCGCCGCGCGGCGTGCCGCAGATCGAGGTCACGTTCGACATCGACGCCAACGGCATCGTCTCGGTTTCGGCCAGGGACAAGGCCACCGGCAAGGAGCAGCAGATCCGCATCCAGGCGTCCGGCGGCCTGTCGGAGGCCGACATCCAGCGCATGGTGAAGGAGGCGGAGGCGAACGCCGAGGCCGACAAGAAGCGGCGTGAGTTCGTCGAGGCGAAGAACCAGACGGAATCGCTGGTCCACCAGGTGGAACGCAACCTGAGCGAGCACGCCGACAAGCTCGGCGCGCAGGAGAAGGGCGAGGCCGAGGCGGCGGTCGCCGCGGCGCGCACGGCGCTGGAGGGCTCGGACCCGGAGGCGCTGAAGCGGGCGAGCGAGCGGCTGAGCCAGGCGGCGATGAAGCTGGGCGAGGCGATGTACAAGGCGCAGGCGGCGTCCGGCGCGGCCGAGCAGCAGCCTGGGGCCGGCGCATCGGGTGGCTCGTCCGGCGCGGGAGCCCGCGACGACAAGGTGGTCGACGCGGAGTTCGAAGAGGTGGACGAGAAGAAGAAGAAGTCTGCCTGAGGATCGGCGGATCGGAGGAGAGATCGCGCCCGCGTCCGACGCGCGGGCGCGATCGTTTCTCCTGACGGCAAAGGGTCGAGATGGCCAAGCAGGATTACTACGCCACGCTGGGGGTGTCGCGCGATGCCTCCGCCGATGAACTGAAGAAGGCGTATCGCAAGCTCGCGATGCAGTACCACCCGGACCGCAATCCGGGGAGCAAGCAGGCCGAGGCGCGGTTCAAGGACGTCAACGAGGCCTACGACATCCTCAAGGACGAGCAGAAGCGCGCGGCCTATGACCGCTACGGCCATGCGGCCTTCGAACAGGGTGGCGGAGGCAACCCGTTCGGCGCGGGTGGGTTTGATTTCGCGGCGGGCGGCGGGCTCGGCGACATCTTCGATCAGATGTTCGGGGAGTTCATGGGGCGGCGCGGCGGCGGACGCCAGCCGCGCGGCGGCGCGGATCTGCGCCAGCAGGTCGAGATCGAGCTGGCCGATGCCTTCGCCGGCACCAAGGTGCAGTTGCGCGTGCCCACGCGCGTGGTCTGCGAGGCGTGCAACGGGTCGGGCTCCGAGGATCGCGGCCGGAGTGCCGAGACCTGCCCCACCTGCCATGGCGCGGGCAAGGTGCGCCGGCAGCAGGGATTTTTCTTGGTCGAGGCCACCTGTCCCGGCTGCGGCGGCACGGGACGCGTGGTGCGCAACCCCTGCCGCGCCTGCCACGGCCAAGGCACGGTCGCGCGCGAGCGGACGCTGGAGGTCAAGATCCCGCCTGGCGTGGAGGACGGCGTGCGCATCCGCCTGCCCGGCGAGGGCGAGGCCGGCGGCCAAGGGGCTCCTCCCGGCGATCTCTATGTGCATGTGGCGATCCGCCCGCATCCGATCTTCCAGCGCGAGCAGTCGAACATCTTCATGCGCGTGCCCTTGCGCATGACCCAGGCCGCGTTGGGCGGCGAGATCGAGGTGCCCGTGATCGACGGGAGCAAGGCCAAGGTGAAGGTGCCGCCGGGCACGCAGACGGGCGATCAGTTCCGCCTGCGTGGCAAGGGCTTCTCGGTGATGCGCAGCGCGGCGCGCGGCGACATGTACATCCAGGTCGCGGTCGAGACCCCGCAGAACCTGACCCGCCGCCAGCGCGAGCTGCTGGAGGAGTTCGAGGCCGAGGCGACCAAGGCCGAGCGGCACAGCCCGGAGAGCGAGGGGTTCTTCGCCAAGGTGAAGGAGTTCTTCGAGGGCGGGCGGGGGTAGGGCGGAAAAGCGCAGCCTCTCAGGGCGGCTGACATCACTCCCGCCGCCGGGTAGCCAACCCTACGAAAAGCGCGCCGACAACCGCGCTCGCGGCGGCGAGCGTGCCCCGGTTCTCCGTGATCCAAAGCGTGGCCGTCGAGTTGCTCGCCTTCTGATCGAAGCTGCCATGCGCGCCTTGCCGGCCAGGGACGGTCTCGAACAGGTTGGATGGCGGGTTTGGCCCTGTCGGCTCGTCGCGCATCTGGCTGTTGTAGCCGGTGCGGGCCAAATACCAGTCGGCGAGCCACGGCGCGATCTTGTTGCCGAGAATCGCCTGCCATGTCGGACCGCCGAGCCAGATCTCCCGCCTTGGATTGAACGCGGCGAACACCACGGCACGGCCGACCACCTCTGGCTGGAAGATCGGCGGCACCGGCTGGGCCTTCTTCGGCATCTTGGTCAGCGCCCAGTCGAATTGCGGCGTGTTCACCGCCGGGAGCTGGACCATGCAGAGGTTGATCGGAATCTTGTCATGCATCAGCTCGACGCGCAGGCTGTCGGTGAAGCCGCGAATCGCGTATTTGGAGCCGCAATAGGCCGCCTGGAGCGGGATGGCGCGGTAGGCGAGCGCCGAGCCCACCTGCACGATGCTGCCCTTGCCGCGCGGGCGCATCCGCCGCAGCGCCGTCATCGTGCCATAGACGGTGCCGAGATACGTAACCTCGGTCGCGCGCCGGAACTCCGCCGGGGTGATTTTGTGGACCGGCGCGAACACCGTCACCATCGCGTCGTTCACCCAGACATCGATCGGCCCGAGTTTGCTTTCCACCTCGACGGCGGCGCGCTCGACGGCATCCGGGTCGGAGACATCGGTCGGCACGGCCAGCCCGCGCTGGCCGCGCGCCTCGATCTCGCTCGCCGCGACGGCGAGGCGCTCCGCGTCCCGCGCCAGCAGCCCCACGTCACAACCGGCATCGGCGAAGGCGCGGGCGATCGCCCGCCCATTGCCCGCGCTCGCGCCCGTGACCACGACCGTTGTTGCCATGTCATTGCTCTCCCGCCTTATCCGGCGTTGAACTGCGCCGCCGCGCCTGCGTTGCACGAAGATGGCAAGAGGCGGGGGAGCATGATGTCAGAGCACCGTGACCAGCGTGGCATGGGCCGGGACGAGCCGAAGAACCAAGTGGATCGCGCCTCGGCCGACAGCTTCCCGGCCAGTGATCCGCCCTCGCGCACCGGTGTGACCGGCGCGGGGGAGCCGGCGAAGAAGCCGCTGCCGCCGCTCAAGGAGACTGAGGCACAGCCGACGGGGACGCCGACCTCGGACCGGCACGCGACGGAAACGGCGCACCAGGGCGAGGATCAGGAGCGGCCAGACGCGCCGAAGCGCGGGCGAGGCCCGTAAGCGCTCGCCGCGGGAGCGCCGTTCAGGAGGAAGCGACCTTCAACGCGCCGATGTCCCCGGCGAAGGTGATGGACGTGCCGTCCTTCAGCATGACCGTGTCCGCGCCGGACGCCAGCGCGGCGGAGACCGAAGCGGCGGCCTGCCCGGCCCCGCCATAGAGCGAGTCGTATCCGGTGAGGGCGAGCACGTCGCCTTGATGGACGTTCTCGATGAAGTCCTGGCCGGGCGTGATCGCGGCGTTGGTGATCGCGCCGAGCAGCTTGGTGTCGAGCACGAAGAACACGTCGTTGCCGGTGCCGCCGATCAGCGTGTCGTTGCCGGTGCCGGCGATCAGGGCGTCGGTGCCCGACCCGGCCACCAACAAATCGTTGCCGCCGTTGAAGTCTCCCCAGAACTGGTCGTTGCCCGCCGAGGCGGCGCCGAATAGCGTCTCGTTGCCCGATCCGGCCACCATGAGCGCGCCGGAGCCGTCGCCAGCCGCGGCGTAAACCACGGCGTTGTTCGCGGCGCCGACGATGGTGTTGCCGCCGGTTCCGCCGGCGATGAGGCTCACCCCCTCGGTGCTGGATGGGGCCGCGTAGAAGAACACGGAGCCAGCGCCGCCCATGATTGCGGTGATGCCGGAATCGGCGGCGGCGAAGATCGTGTCGGCGCCGCTGGCGATGTTGATTGCGTTGGTGCCGTTCCCCAGGCTGACTTGCCCGCTGCCGCTCAGGTTGTAGGTGCCGTTGGGCGTGGCGGCGGTGACGTTGTACGTGTTGGAGAGGTTATAGACGCCATTGCCGCTGGCCGGGCCGGACGGTCCGGCCGCGCCGGTGCCTCCGCTCGGAGCCGTGCCGCCGGTGCCCGGTCCCGCCCCGCCGCCGGACCCGGTGCCGCTGGCGTCCCCGTTCGATCCAGGCCGCCCGCTAGCGTCCGAATCTTCGGGCGACTTCGCGGGGGTGAAGGTGATGAGCGTGCCGCCCGCCCCATCATCGGCGGCGGAGAAGGTGCCCGCCGCTAGGAGCTTGGAGGACTCGAGGCCGACGAGCGCCATCCGCCCGTCCCCGTCCACGGCCTCCAGCACCTGCGCGGTGGGGTCGTAGGTCAGGGTCGATCCGGGCGCCATGCGGGCGGTCTTCAGGTCGATCGCGTCGCCGACCCCAAATCCCTGTAGAACCGGCCCTGCGTAGGCGGTGCTCCGGGCGATAATCCCGCCAAAGGCAGTGAAGTTGTCGAGGATCAGCTTGCTATCGGGCTGGAACTGGATCTGGGCGCCGCCAGCGAGCGCGCCCGCCACTTCCAGCGTGCCGCCCTCGATCTGAAAGACGTGGGTGCTGGCGGGGTCGAGCGTGCCCGAGACATCGACGGAACCGGCGATGGCAATGGTGCCGTCGCCGGCGAGCGATCCGGCGAGATCCCACGCGCCGCTCGCACTGACGGCGATCGTGCCGAACCGCTCGAAGGCCCAGCTCTTCCCGCCCTCCGCGACAATGCCGGAGCCGTTTGCGAAGTCGCTAAGCGTGCCCGAGCCGCCGGCCAGCTCCAGCGTGTCGCTGCCTGACGCGCTCCCCTGGACCAGGCCGTTGAACGTGGCGGAGGGATCAACCACCAGCCGGTTGTCCAAGGTTCCAAGAAAGCGGACGGCGTAGGTGCCGCCCGAGATGGTGCCTTCGTTTTCCAGCCTGCTGACCCCGCCGCCCATGACGACGCCGGTCTGCGCGCCGACGATGGACGCCTGTGGCGCGTTCAGCACCGTGCCCCCAGCCTCGATGTCGGCGCCGATGCCGCTCAGCCCCACCGCGCCGATGCTCCCCAGATTGGAAAGGGATGCGGCGGCATTCGTCACAAGTAGGCCTGCCCCTTCGCCGAGGATCAACCCGGAGTTCAGGACATCGCCGCCCGCGTCCAGTTCCACGCCGATCGATCCGCCGATGGACCCGATGTTTGTGATGGTTCCCGGCGCGCCCCTGATCAATACGCCGCGCCCCATGCCCGCGATCACGCCACCGGGCTGGTTGGTGAGTGTGCCGCCGGGATTGAAGTCGATGGCGGTACCTCCCGGCCCGGTCGCGAGAACACTGCCGGCATTGGTGAGCGTACCGGTCAGGCCCGCCGCGGTCACGCCGGCATCGGTCCCCATAATCGTGCCCGTGTTGGTGACGGTCAGCGGATTGTCGATCGCGTCGAGAGTGATCGGGCCGCTGGCGTTGCTGATCGAACCCATTCTTCGTCTTCCCTGAGCCGCATGATCGCGTGTGCTTAGGGCTGACAACGACCCGTTGACGGCCGCCAGCCCTGGGCATCCGATACGCTCAAGGAGGGTTTATCTTATGTGCCCAATAATTCTCTAATCACAACATGATGTCCACTGGAGGGCCATCCTTGCCGACCCCGAGCGTGTCGTTCTAGCTGTGCGCCGCGTATTGCACGGCGGCCCTGCCCGCCCGCTCGCGCGCGACGATCAGCTTCATGATCTGCGCGGTGCCGTCGCCGAT
>DATFDN010000338.1:0-6707 GCA_035252035.1 Acetobacteraceae bacterium
CCAGATATTGCTCTCCTCCCCGGTGAGCCCGTCGAAGCCGCGCGTCCCATCGCGCACCTTCCCGAGCACGCTGTCGAACGAGCGGTTCTCCAGCATCAACACGACGACATGCTTGATGGTCATGCGGTGTTTCCCTGAGCGGAGGGGAGTGGCGCGGCGGGATGCGCCGCGCCAGGAGGTTCAGATCGCGACGCCCTCGATCACCTCGCCGAACCGCACCCAGGTCTTGCCGTCCCAGCGCGCGGGCTGGAGCGCGCGGCACGGGTGGTAGTTGGTCGGGCTGGTGTTGAGCTTGATTCCGGGCAGAAGCATCGGGTTCTCCAGGTCATGCAGGCTGAGCACCTGTTTCATCACGTTGGGCCGGGAGAAGTCGCCGTTGCAGGCTTGCAGGACATGCCGCATCGTGTGGCTGACCGCGTAGCCCGCCACGTAGCCGGCATCTGTGATATCGCCGCCGGGCACGTATTTCGCCATGAACTGCTTGAAGCCCTGCATTCCCGCATCGTTGTCCCATGACGGATCGGCGGGATCCTTGAGATACAGCGTGGTGATGATCCCGACCGCGTTCTCCGGCCCCGCCGGCCGCATCACCGCGCCGACCGAGATCGAGACGTTGGTTAGGAAGAACATCGGCTTCCAGTTCAGGTCATGGACCTTCCGGATGGCCTGCGCGGCGAATTTCGGCGTAGAGGCAACAAGCAGTGTGTTGGCGCCCGAGTTCTGCAAATCGACAATCTGGCTATCGATCGTGGCGTCGGTCACTTCATAGGTGATGGACTTCGTAACCCTTTGATCCCAGTCGCCGCCGAGCACGTCGCGCACGCCGGTTGGATAGTCCTTCCCGAAATCATCGTTCTGATAGAGGATGCCGAGCCTCGCCTTTGGGTTCTCCTTGAGCATGTACTTCGTGTAGATTTGCGCTTCCGTGCGATAGCTTGGCTGCCACCCGATCGTCCAGGGGAACTGCTTGTAATCCCCCCATTTATCGGCGCCCGTCGCGACAAAGACCTGCGGGACTTTGCGCTGGTTGCAATAGCGTTCAATCGCGGTGTTGGTGGGCGTGCCGAGGGTGTGAAACAGGAAATCCACCTTGTCCTGCTCCACCAGGCGGCGGACCTGTTCCACGGTCCTGGGCGGGCTATAGCCGTCATCGAGCGAGATGAAGTCAATCATGCGCCCGGCGACACCGCCCTGATCGTTGACCATCTTGAAAAAGCCCATATCGGCCTTGCCCACCGAGCTATAGGCCGAGGCGGGGCCACTATAGGGCATGGTGTTGCCGATCTTGAGCGGCGCGTCGGCGGCGTTCGCGCGCCTGATGGCGGGCGCGACGAGCAGGGCCGCGCCCGTGGCCAGTGTGGCTCTTCTGGTAAGCATTCCTTGGACTCCCTGTTCCGCGCCGAGGCATCCCGGCCCCGGCGCGGCGGGAAGTCTGGCGGGCCGCGCGCGGCCTGCCAAGCGGATCAAGCGGACACGCCCTCGATCACTTGGCCGAAGAGCACCCAGCTCTTGCCGTCCCAACGGGCGAGCTGCATCGCCGAGATCGGCCGGTAATCCGTCGGTGTCGTGCGAACCGTGATGCCAGGCAGCAGGGTCGGGACCGCCAGGTTCTGGATGGTCGTGGCCTGCTTCATGACGTTCTCGCGCGAGAAGTCGCCTTTGCACTGCTCAAGCACATGCCACATGGTATAGGTGGCGCTGTACGCGAAGATGTAACCGCTGTCGCTGATGTCGGCGCCCGGCATGTACTTGGCCATGAAGTCCTTGAAGCCCTTCATGCCAGGGTCGTTATTCCAGACGGGATCGCTCGGATCCTTGAGGTATTCCGTGGTGATGATCCCGACCGCGTTCTCCGGCCCGGCCGGCCGCATCACCGCGCCGACCGAGATCGAGACATTGGTCAGGAAGAACATCGGCTTCCAGTTCAGGTCATGGACCTTCCGGATGGCCTGCGCCGCGAATTTCGGCGTGGCGGCCACGAGCAACGCGTCCGCGCCGGAGGATTGGAGCGCGACAATCTGGCTGTCGATGGTCGGATCGGTCGTCTCGTAGCTGGCGGCCTTCACCACCACCTTGTCCCAGTCCTTGCCGAGCACGTCGCGTACGCCGGCTAAGTAATCCTTCCCGAAATCATCATTCTGGTAAAGGATCGCCAGCTTTGCGTTCGGCTTCTCCTTCATCATATACTTCGTATAGATTTGCGCTTCCGTGCGATAGCTTGGCTGCCAGCCGATTGTCCATGGGTACTTCTTGGGATCGGCCCACTTGCTCGCGCCCGTGGACACGAAAAGCTGCGGCACCTTTTTCTGGTTGCAGTAGCGCTCGATTGCCGAATTTGGGGCGGTGCCGAGCGTGTTGAACAGGAACGCGACCTTCTCCTCCTCCACCAGACGGCGCACGTCCTCCACTGTCTTGGGCGGGCTGTAGCTGTCGTCGAGCGAGATGAAGTTGATCTTGCGCCCGGCGACGCCGCCCTGGTCGTTCACCATCTTGAAGAACGCGGCGTCGCCCTTGCCAATCACGGCATAGGCCGAGGCCGGACCGCTATAGGGCATGGTGTTGCCGATCTTGATCTCGGTCGCCGTGACGCCGACGGTGGTCTCCGCCCGCGCGCCCGTGCCGATCGTGCTCGCCAGGGTCGCGGCAATCCCGCTGGAGACCACCGCGCGTCTTGTGATCATGCCTTCATTGCTCCTAGATGGGCGCCATCGAAAAGGGAAGGGTACACGTGTCACGCCCCTGGACGTCGTCCAGGGGCGGCATGACACGCCGAGACTGTTCGCGAGTGCGTATCACGCGGACCGGATCACACCGGCGTTGCCGGTGCCCGGCTGACATGTCTCGTCAGGTGATGTGCGCCTGCTTGTGTGAATACGAGCAAGCCGAGGCCGACTGGCTTACCAGCACGGAAGCGCCAAGCCCGCCGACGACTAGAATCGCGAGGACGATACGCTTGAGCATGGGAGTCTCCTCTTCTTCCCGCTCGAACCATACCGCGCCCCGGGCGGAAGTCCTCTCAACTCGCCGAGAGTGGCAGGCGAGCACGCGGCTCCCTCGTCCGTCCGGCGCTCCCTCGGCATGGGCGCCTGGTTGCCAATGGCGTGCATCGCCGCCAAGCTGCCCCCGAACGAGAGCATGGGGGAACGTCCATGGCACCGCGGCTTCGTTTCGGCATCTTCATGGCGCCATTCCACAAGCCGGGAATCAATCCGACCCTCGCGCTTCAGACCGACCTCGAACTGGTCCAATGGCTCGACCGCTGCGGCTATGACGAGGCCTGGTTCGGCGAGCATCACTCGGCGGGCACGGAACTAAGCGCCTCGCCGGAGATCTTCATCGCGGTCGCGGCCGAGCGGACCAAATCCATCAAGCTTGGAACCGGTGTCGTCAGCCTGTCCTACCATAACCCGCTCTGGGTGGCGGAGCGTATCGTGATGCTCGACCATCTCACGCGCGGGCGCGTCATGTTCGGCGCAGGCCCCGGATCGCTGCCGACCGACGGCACGATGATCGGCCTGTCCCAGGCGCAGACGCGCGAGCTGATGGAGCAGAGCCTCGCGATCATCATGCAATTGCTGACCACCGAGGAGCCAGTCACGTTCAAGAACGACCGCTGGGATCTGCGCGAGGCGCGGCTGCATCTGCGCCCCTACTCGAATCCCTTGTTCGACGTGGCCGTGGCCGCCGTGGCCTCGCCCACCGGGCCGAAGCTCGCCGGGCGGCATGGCGTTGGAATGCTCTCCATCGGGGCGACGACGGCGGCCGGGTTCGATGCGCTGGCCTTGCACTGGAACGTGGTCGAGGAACAGGCGAAGAAGTACGGCAAGGCGGTGGACCGTTCGAAATGGCGCCTGGTCGGCCTGGTCCATTGCGCCGAGACCAAGGAGCAGGCGTACAAGGACGTGGAATACGGGATCGAGCACTGGTTCCGCTATCTCCAATCCGTCGCCGCCTTCCCGCAAATGGCGGTGGGCGGCTCCAACATCAAAGAGATGATCGCCTTCGTGAACGATAGCGGCCTAGGCGCCATCGGCACGCCGGACATGTGCGCCGCGCAGATCGAGCGCCTGATGAAGCAGTCGAACGGCGGCTTCGGCGCCTATCTGCTGCTCGCCCACAACTGGGCCAACCCGGCGGCGACGCTGCGCAGCTACGAGCTGGTCGCGCGCGAGGTCATGCCGCAGTTCCAGGGCCAGGCGCATCCGACGATCGAGGCGGCGCAGCGCGCGGCGGCGGCGCGGCCGGAGCTTGCGGCAATTCACGCCGAGGCCGTGGAGAAGGCCAGGGCGCGCTACGAGGCGGAACGCGCGAGTTAGAAACGAGCATATGCCTGTCTCCCGTACACCTCTCCCGCTCGCGGGAGAGGTCGCCGCGCGCTCGCGCGGCGGCTGAGGGTGACGCGGGCAGTTCTCTCACCCGGCTCGCTCCGCTCGCCGACCTCTCCCGCAAGCGGGAGAGGTGGAGTTTCAGTCGGCCATGAATCACCTCACCTCCTGGTCCGGCAGATCGTTCCGTACATGTGTGGCCTCCGTGGCCGTGCGGTGGCTTGAACAGGAGCGGGTGGGGGCGGATAGTCGCGGCTTCGGCGGCGAGGAGGAACCGGGATGCGCGTGTCCCTCGGCATCACCTGCTTCAACGACACGCTCTTCCCCGAGACCGGCAAGGCGACCGTCGCCGTGCTCGAACGACTCGGGCACGAGGTGGACTTCCCCGAGGCGCAGACCTGCTGCGGCCAGATGCACAACAACTCCGGCTATCAGCGCGAGGCGCTCGCCCTCGTGCGCCGCTTCGTCGAGGTGTTCCGGGACGCGGAGGTGGTGGTGATTCCCTCGACCTCCTGCACCATGACCGTCCGCACCCAGTACCTGTACCTCGCGGGCATGGCTGGCGATTCCCGGCTCTTGGATGAATGCGCGGATCTCGCGGGACGGGTGTACGAGTTCACCGAGTTCCTCACCCGCAAGCTGGGCGTGACCGACGTGGGCGCCTACTACCCGCACCGCGTCACCTATCACGCCTCCTGCAACTCGCTGCGCGGCCTCCAGCTCGGCGACGGGCCGGAGCGGTTGCTGCGCGCGGTGACGGGGCTCGAATACGTGGAGCTGCCGGACATCGAGGGGTGCTGCGGCTTCGGCGGCACCTTCGCGGTGAAGAACGCCGATGTCTCCACGGCGATGCTGGCCGACAAGATGCGCGCGGTGCTCGAGACCGGCGCCGAGATCTGCACCGCGGGCGACAATTCCTGCCTCATGCACATCGGCGGCGGCCTGTCGCGCGGGCGCACCGGCGTCCGCACGGTGCATATCGCCGAAATCCTCGCCGCCACGGAGGCCGCGCCATGAGTGCCACGACGTTTGGGACCGAGGCGGCGAGCGGCCGCGGCTTCGCCGACCGCGCCCGCGAAGAACTCCGCGACAGCCAGCTCCGCCGCAACATCCGCAAGGCCACCACCACGATCCGCGGCAAGACCGCCCAGGTGACGGGCGAGCTTCCAGACTGGGAGGAGCTGCGCCGCGCCGGGCAGGCGATCAAGCGCGAGACGATGCGCGAGCTGGCCCGGCACCTGGAGACGCTGGAGGCCAACGTCACCCGCGCCGGCGGCACGGTGCATTGGGCGCGCGACGCGGCGGAGGCGCGCCGGATCATCACCGACCTCGCCCGCGCGGCCGGGGCGCGGGAGGTGGTGAAGGTCAAGTCCATGACCACCGACGAGATCGGCCTCAATCCCTCCCTCGCCGAGGCCGGGATCGAGCCCGTCGAGACCGACCTCGCCGACATGATCGTGCAGCTCGGGCGCGACCGGCCCTCGCACATCCTTGTTCCGGCGATCCACAAGAACCGCGCGGAGATCCGGGAAATCTTCATGCGCGCGATGGGGCTCGACCACCTCGGCGACCAGCCGACCGAGCTGACGGCGGCGGCCCGGCGCTACCTGCGGGAGCGGTTCCTGAACGCCGAGGTGGCGGTCTCCGGCGCCAATTTCGGCATCGCCGAGACCGGCACGATCTGCGTCGTGGAGTCCGAAGGCAACGGCCGCATGTGCCTCAGCCTGCCGCGCGTTCTCATCACCCTCATGGGAATCGAGAAGGTGCTGCCCCGCTTCCAGGATCTAGAGGTATTCCTCCAGCTCCTGCCGCGCGCCTCGACCGGCGAGCGGATGAACCCCTATACCAGCCTGTGGACCGGGGTGCGCGAGGGCGACGGGCCGCGGGAATTCCACTTGGTGCTCCTGGACAATGGCCGCTCCCGCATCCTGGCCGATCCGGTGGCGCGCGAGACGCTGCACTGCATCCGCTGCTCGCGCTGCCTGAACGTCTGCCCGGTGTACGAGCGCACCGGCGGCCACGCCTATGACTCGATGTACCAGGGGCCGATCGGCGCGATCCTCACCCCGCAGCTCCGCGGCTTCGCGGAGGCGGGCTCGCTGCCCTACGCCTCTACCCTCTGTGGCGCCTGCCACGAGGCCTGCCCGGTGCGCATCAACATCCCGCAAATTCTTATCCACCTGCGCGGACAGGTGGTGCGCGAAAAGCAAGCCACGCTCGCGGGGCGGCTCGGGGCGGAGAACCTCGCGATGCAGGGGGCGCTCCAGATGTTCGAGCACCCGGCGCTGCTCGCCCTCGCGCAGCGCCTCGGGCGCGTGGGGCAGGTGCCGGTGGAGCGGGACGGGCGGATCGACTGGCTGCCGCCTGGGCTTTCGGGGTGGA